>DAOTYK010000296.1:0-6556 GCA_034434855.1 Thermomicrobium sp. | reverse complement strand
AGCTGGAACGCCGCGAGTGCCTCCGCATCGGTGATCGCGTGGTACTGCGCGCGACCCGTCACCTTGAGATAAGCATGCTCCGGCCCCACCCCCGGATAGTCGAGGCCAGCCGCGATACTGTGCGCTTCGACGATCTGCCCATCCTCGTCCTGCAACACGAACGACCGCGAGCCATGCAGCACGCCGACCCGACCAGCCGTCAAGCTGGCCGCATGCCGTCCGGTCTCGATCCCTTCTCCGGCCGCTTCGGCACCGTGCAGCTCGACCGACTCGTCCTCCAGGAAGGCCGAGAAGATACCGATCGCGTTCGACCCCCCACCGACACAGGCAACGACCGCATCGGGCAAGCGTCCCACCGCAGCCAAAGCCTGCTCACGCGTTTCCCTCCCGATCACCGACTGGAAATCGCGCACGATCATCGGGTACGGGTGCATCCCAGCGACCGACCCCACGAGATAATAGGTGGTCCGCACGTTGGTGACCCAGTCGCGGATCGCCTCGTTCATCGCGTCTTTGAGCGTGCGGCTTCCCGAACTGACCGGTCGGACGTCGGCCCCCAGCAGCTTCATGCGGAAGACATTGAGCGACTGTCGCTGCACGTCGAGTTCGCCCATGTACACGACGCACTCGAGACCGAGCATGGCACAGACGGTCGCGGTCGCTACTCCATGCTGCCCGGCACCGGTCTCGGCGATCACGCGCGGCTTCCCCATGCGCTTGGCCAGGAGCCCCTGACCGACCGCGTTGTTGATCTTGTGCGCGCCGGTATGCGCGAGGTCTTCCCGCTTCAGGAAGATACGAGCACCTCCCACTGTCTCGGTCAGGCCCGCCGCGTAGTAGAGTGGCGTGGGGCGGCCGACGAAGTCGCGCAACAATCGCTCGAACTCGGCCTGGAAAGCAGGGTCACGGCGGGCATCCTCGTACGCCGCGATCAGCTCCTCGATCGCTGGCAGGAGCGTCACTGGCGCATACATGCCGCCGAATTCCCCGAAGCGCCCACGCTCGTCAGGAAGCTGCCGTACTGGCTGGGTTCTGGTCGTCATCGCCTTCCTCCGATCCGTCTCTCCACCGGTCGATCGAGGGCCAGGAACGCGCGGCGCGCTGCTGCGACGAACGCCTGCATCAGCTGAGGGTCCTTGTGCCCGTCGCGCTCGATCCCGCTGGAAACATCCACACCCAGCGGCCGTACGAGCGCGATCGCCTCCGCCACCGTCTCGGGGCGCAATCCACCAGCCAAGATGATCGGAAAGCGCGCGGCGAGTTCGGCTGCCAGCGTCCAGTCGACGATCTGGCCGGTTCCACCCAAGAGGGACGGATGATAGGCATCGAGCAGGATCGCGAGCGGAGTTGGTTCTCGACGGAAGTACGGCGCGATGCGGTCGCAGGCTGCCTCCAGGCTTTCGCCTGGCCGCAGCCGAATCGCTTTCAGAGCAGGCCAACCGAGTCGGGCGAGAACCTCGGGCGGCTCGTTCCCGTGGAGCTGGACGAGATCGAGCTCGAGCGCGCTCGCGATCATCGCTATCTCGTCGACGGGAGCATCGACGAAGAGGCCAACGATGCGCGGCGGATTCAGCGACTCCCGTACCGTTCGGCAGATGGCGCGAGCCTCTTCGAGCGAAACTCGACGCCGGCTCGGCGCGAAGACCAACCCGATGAGATCCGCACCGGCCTGGATGGCTGCTCGTGCGTCCTCCCGCGTCCGCATGCCGCAGAGTTTCACGAGCCCCGGCATCGGACCACCTCCACGCTCGCCAGTGCCTGCACGATCGCACGACGATCCGGCGCCGTCATCAACGCCTCGCCGACCAGGATCGCATCGATACCAGCCCGCGCCAGCCGCTCGACATCAGCCACTGAATGGATGCCACTCTCGGCGACCACGACCCGATCAGGCGGAACGAGCGGCGCCAGCCGCTCGCTGACGGTCAGGTCGACCGTAAAGGTCCGGAGATCGCGGTTGTTGATCCCGATGACCCGGGCACCGGCTTCCAATGCGGTCGCCAACTCCGACTCGTCATGCACTTCGACGAGTGCCTCCATGCCCAATTCCCAGGTGGCGCCGAGAAGCTCGGTGAGCTGCCAGCGATCGAGCACTGCGACGATCAGGAGAACGGCGTCTGCACCACAGGCCCGCGCCTCCATGATCTGATAGGGATCGAGCAGGAAATCCTTGCGCAGAACCGGTACCAGTCCCGGGCTGGCATGCGCCAGTCGAGCAACGACTGCCAGATCCTCGAGACTCCCGTGGAAAAAGGGTTCGTCGGTCAGCACCGAGATGGCAGCGACCCCACCGGCGAGATAGTCCGTCGCGACCGCACCGGCATCAGCCTGAGGAGCGAAGAGGCCACGCGAGGGGGAGCCACGCTTGACCTCGGCGATGACGCGGACCCGATCGCCGCGCAAGGCCGGTACCAAGGGAACCGGCGGCGCCTGCTCGTGGGCCTGTGCTCGGAGTACAGGCTCCGGTACCCGGCGGCGACGCTCCGCCAGATCCGCACTCGTTCGCTCGACGATACGGTCGAGGACAGTTCCCGTTCGTGTCACGACGGCACCTCCGCCTCAGCCAGCGCGTTGGAGAGCGCTTTCAGCCGCTCCAAGCGATCCAGCGCAGCACCGCTGTCGATCGAGTGGCGAGCCAATTCCAATCCCTCGGCGAGCGACTGCGCCGCGTCCGCCGCAACGAGCGCGGCAGCCGCGTTGAGCAACACCACATCGCGTGCTGGGCCGCGCACTCCCTCCAGGACAGCACGAACGATGCGGGCATTCTCTTCGGCAGTGCCGCCGCGCAGCGCAGCGGTGGGAACCTGCTCGAGCCCGAGCGACTCAGGCTCGAGCATCCAACGTTGCACCTCGACTGCTCCGTTGCGTCGGACCTCGTACACTGTCGTCGGAGCGCCGAGGCTGATCTCGTCCAAACCGTCCGCCGAGTGGACGACCAGCGCATGCTCGACATCCAGCAGGGCGAGAACCCGCGCCACTGTCTCCACGAGTTCGGGCATCGCGACCCCGAGGAGCTGGTAACGCACGCGGGCTGGGTTCGCGAGAGGACCGAGTACGTTGAAGACCGTTCGAAAGCCGAGTTCTCGCCGCACCGGTGCCGCATGCCGCAGCGCGGGATGGAAGCGCTGGGCGAACATGAAGCCGATCCCTGCCTCCTCGACGCAGCGTGCAACCGCGCTCGGGCTCAGGTCGATCCGTACGCCCAGTGCCTCCAGGACGTCAGCTGATCCGGCTCGGCTGGACATTGCCCGGTTGCCATGCTTGGCGACCGGAACCCCCGCGCCTGCAACGACGAAAGCAGTCGCCGTGGAGATGTTGAACGTCCGGTTCCCGTCACCGCCGGTCCCCACGACATCGATGACCGGTTGCGAAAGCTGGAGTTCCACTGGGATCATGTGGGCCCGCAGGGCCTTGGCGAAGCCAGCGATCTCCGTCTCACGCTCGCCACGCACACGGAGAGCAGTCACCAGCGCCGCGATCTGTACTGGGGTCGCCTCCCCCATCATGATGGCGCTCATCGCCTGCATCGCCTCGTCGATATCCAAGATCTGACCAGCAACGACCTTCTGCAGCACAGATCCGATCATGCGGCACCCCCTTTCGAAGACACGAGTTCGCGCTGGTGCGTGTCGACCCGGCGCAGAAAGTTGCGGAGGAGTTCTTTACCAACCGTCGTGAGAATCGATTCCGGGTGGAACTGCAGTCCTTCGACGAGCCCTGCCCGATCGCGCACTCCCATGATCACGCCATCCTCGCTCCGCGCCGTGACCATCAGGTCCTCCGGCAGGCTCTCCTCCTCCACCATGAGCGAGTGATAACGTGTGGCCAGGAACGGGTTCGGCAAGCCAGCGAACACTCCCTGCCCGTCATGCGTGATCCAGCTCGTCTTGCCGTGCATGAGGCGAGGAGCCCGAACGATGCGCGCTCCGTAGGCTGCCCCGATCGCCTGGTGCCCGAGACAGACACCGAGAATCGGCACGCGACCGCGAAAACGCTGGATGAGCGCTACCGAGATCCCCGCCTCGCGCGGTGTGCAGGGCCCCGGCGAGACGACGATGCCAGCAGGCGCGAGATCCTCGATCTCCTCCAGGGTCACTGCATCGTTGCGGAACACCACGAGGTCGGCACCCAACTCAGCCAAATACTGGACCAGGTTGAAGGTAAACGAGTCGTAGTTGTCGATGACGAGGATCATGCACGACCTCCTCGCTGTTCGGCTTCCAGTCGTTCGGCCTGCTCGATAGCGCGCACCAGTGCCCGCATCTTGTGATGGCATTCCTTGTGTTCCAGTTCCGGCACACTATCGGCGACGATTCCCGCTCCTGCTTGGAGAAAGGCCCGTTGGCCTCGCATCACGATCGTGCGGAGCGTGATCGCGGTATCCAGGTTGCCGCTGAAGTCGACGTAGCCGACGGCTCCCGCATAGGGACCGCGCTGTTCCGGTTCCAGTTCAGCGATGATCTCCATAGCGCGAACTTTCGGCGCACCGCTCACCGTTCCGGCGGGGAAACAGCTGCGCAGCGCGTCGAGCGCGCTCAGGTCCTCGCGGAGCCGGCCGGTCACCTCGCTGACTAGATGCATCACGTGACTGTAGCGCTCGACGACCATGAGGCGCGGCACCTGCACTGTCCCGGGCTGGGCGACACGACCGATATCGTTGCGCGCCAGATCGACGAGCATGATGTGCTCAGCACGCTCCTTTTCGTCGGCAGCGAGCTCTTCCGCCAATGCGGCATCTTCTTCCGGTGTGCGACCTCGCCGACGTGTCCCGGCGATCGGATGAGTGGAAAGCTCGCGACCATCGACCCGGACGAGCATTTCGGGAGACGCACCGATCAGCGCATCGTCACCGAGGCGCAAGAAGTACATGTATGGAGACGGATTGATCCGCCGCAGCGCTCGATAGATCGTGAACGGATGGGCACCCGTCTCCAGTTCCTGGCGCTGGGAAAGGACTACCTGGATGACGTCACCAGCCGCAATGTACTCCTTGGCGCGCTCGACCATCGCGACGTACTGAGCGGGCTCGACGTGGGGACGGAGCCGGGCTTCGACCGATTCCGGCTCGACCGGTCCGGGACCATACGGGATGACCGGTGGCCGACGCAAGCGATCGACCAACCGCTCGATCCGTTCCACCGCATCAGCGTATGCGTGGGCGAGCGATGTTCCCTCTTCCACATGCACGTGGCTGACCACGGCGATCGTGTGCTCGAGATGATCGAAGACGAGCATCGAGTCGACGAACAGGAAGATCGCTTCCGGCATGCCGAGCGTGTCGTGCGGCGCTGCGGGAACGCGCGGCTCGAAAGAGCGCACGACCTCGTAACCGAGGTAGCCGACCGCCCCACCCAAGAAGCGCGGCATGTCCGGCAGGTGGACTGTTCGATAGCGTGCGAGCAAGCGCTCGAGGAAGCGAAGCGGATCACTGAAGGTCGTCAACTGCTCCGCCGCGGGAGGCTCGTAATAGTCCGCGCCGCCGAACGAGGCCAGAGCGGGCGCGGCGAAGCTCGTTCGGGTGCCGGTACGGCGCAGGCGGGCGCAGCCGCCGTCGAGTTCGACGACCAGAAACGGATCGGTCCCGATGAAGGAATAGCGCGCGAGACGCTCCCCACCTTCGACGCTTTCCAGGAGGAAAGCGTAGGGCTCGTGCGCCACCTTGAGGAACGCCGACACGGGTGTCTCCAAGTCAGCATCGAGTTCGCGATAGATCGGGATCACCGTCGCGTCGCGAGCGAGGACTGCCACCTCTTCGAGGGAGGGGCGATAACGGCGAGCTGGCGAGCGAAGAGCTGCGTCCGTTCTCGTCATCGATTCGCCTCCGGCGGATGGATTTCCAATGAAAAACCCTCCGTCCCGTCAGGGACGGAGGGGTCACGCTCCGCGGTGCCACCCTGGTTGGATGCCGCTGGGACGGCATCCCACCTCGACCGGTACGGGATCGCTGCGCGATCCGATACCGAGCTCCGAATAACGGTGGAGCCTCCGGCGCCGCCTACTTGCCCGAGGCGTTCGGGGCGCGACTCCCGGATCCATTCCGTCCAGCCGTGAGCACCGGTCTCGCACCACTCACCGGCTCGCTGCGCCCCGTGCCGGACGTACTCGCTCCGTTCGTCGTCGTTGCCGGTCTTCCGTTGTCTTACCACCTCAGTCTAGCGAGCACACCTCACTCTGTCAAGTATCCCTGCTCCTTCTCTCACTGCGCTATCAGGAGTGGACCACCAGGCCATGTGAGCCGAGACAGCCCCGAACCATCCTCTGCAGACAGAGCTACCGCTGACCAAGCAAAAGCGGACGAAGGCGTTCCCCGCTCCAACTCGTCGCAACCCTTCACCCGATCAGGTGTTCCGTCTCGCCCAGACGCCTTCGCTGGCACGAGGCAGAGACGGGGGAAAACGGTCGATCGTGCCGGTCAAGACTTGAGTTCGGCCTTGACACGCTGGATGTGCTGGAGCGTACTCATGGCCGCCGCTTCGATTCGCTCCAGCATCTGGCGCACGTACTCGTCGGTCTCGCTCATGATGCGCTGTTTTCGTTCCATCGCCTGGCGGAGCAT
>DAOTYK010000295.1:0-16322 GCA_034434855.1 Thermomicrobium sp. | reverse complement strand
CGATTTCCGACTGCATCGAGCGCCACGACCTGGTAGGAGTATGTCTGGTCAGGTTGGAGGGTGCTGTCAGTGAACGAGCGTGTGGTACCCGGAACGGTCGCGATCACCACACCATCCCGCAGGATCTCGTACGACGTGACGGCAAAGTCATCCGTTGCAGGTTCCCAGGAGAGCACCACCTGCTCACTGGAGACCAGGGTCGCGCGAAGGCCGGTCGGTGCACTCGGCGCCATGGTGTCATTGGGACCGTGGCATGTCACGGTGGTACTGTCGCGCACCTGCCCAGCCAGATCGACGAAGGCAAGATCCGCCCGGTCGGAGGTGAGCGAAGCAGTCAAGACACCGTACGCAGAGGGTGGCTGATCGAATCCCGCAGCGACCCGCGAGTCGCTCCGGGCGAACGCACGGATACCATGCCCGCCGGTACCGATCACCAATTGAGTGATCCCGTTGGGGTGCGGTTGGCCGTTATGGTCGAGCGGTATCCAGCGCTGATAGTTATGGTCGTGGGCGACGAGCACGAGTTCGACACCGAACTGGAAGAGGAGCTTCCAGATCGGTTGGAGAGCAGGAGTGTCTCCCTGTGGGCCGATACTGAAGCGCGGATGATGAAAGTAGGCGATGGTACAGCTATCGCGGTGCTCTTGCAGGTCGCGGAGCAGCCATTCGTACTGTGGTGTCCCCGGCCCGTATTGGCCGAACTGGCTGGTGGAGTTGAGGGCGATGAAGTGCCATCCTCCGGCGTCGAAGCTATAGAAATCCGGCGGTGACTGCCAGTAGCGGACATAGCCTTCAGCGACTCCGCCCTCGTACTCGTGATTGCCGACGATCGGGTTGGTGATCGAGCGGTAGGCCGAGAAAAGCTGTCCGTCCAGGCCGTAGTAATTGACGAACTCGGTGTAACTTCCCTTCTCATAGAGATCGCCGAGATACAGGAAGAGATTGGGCGATTGCGTGCCGATCAATTGGGCCACTTGCGCCGAGTACGTTCCATCGTTACCCCCGTCCCCGACGGCGACGACGCGGAAGGGTTGCCCAGCGGGTGGAGTCGTCCCGCTCGTCGGTTGGAAGCCAGTGGGGATGGGCGGCGGACTGCTGATGCCGTTTTGCAAGAACAGCGTGATACTCGCCGGTGCACTGATGAAGCCGTCGCTCATCAGTGCGGAAGCGGAGAGGGTATGCTGACCGTCCGCCCACTGCCGGGTCGGAAGACGGAAGGTATAGGGAGGGAAGAACTCGGTGAGCAGGTACGTGCCATCGAACGAGTAGATCAGGCGTTGCACGCGAGGTGCTGCCCCGCTGGTCGTCACGCTGGCGGTGACCGTGATGTCGCCGGAAACGAGTACGCCGCTCACTGGTTGAGTCAGACAGACCGTGACGAGGTACGTGCCAGTGGAAGGGCCACTCGTCTCGCAGCTCGCTGCTGCCGCAGACTGTGGTCGTGCTCCGAGCAAACCGGTGACGAGCGCGCAAGCGAGGAAAAGAGGGAGGAGCCGACGCACTCGTCGCATCGAGCGGATACGGGGCAGCTGCTCGCAGCCATCGCTCATGTGGGGAATTCCTCTCGCCAGTCAGTTGACATGACATCAGCTCCTCGCGCAGGTACGAGGGTAGACGGAGCTGTACCTGACCGTACGTCACCGAGTATGCGGAGACTTCATCGTCACCAGTTGGTCAGCCGGTGGCTAAAAAGCTCTCACCGAGTGTTCAGTCGACAGAATGCGAGGATCTGCCGGCACAGCGAGGATAAGGACCTGCAGGTCGCTCACTGATCGTCGGCTGGGACGAGGACGCTGTCGTGCTCAGTGCGTGCTTTCCACGGCACGGAGGATCGCGGTGGCGAAGTCGTCCGGGCTGACGCCTGGCGATTGCAAGCCGAGTGCGCGATAGACGTCCCGAACGCGGGCCGCGAGCTCCTCGCGGCGCAGGGCGAGACCGCGGACAGCCTGCTCGATCGCTGCCAACCCCAGTGCCGGTAGGAGCGTGAAGTCACCGCTGATGCTGATATCGTCGATGCGGCCTCGGTGGCTTCGGACGATCACGCGGATGAGACCGCCGGGCACCTTGAGTGCTGCTTCGTGCAAGTGCACATCGGCATGGATCTTGATTCCCGATGCGCGGAGCCCGCCCTTTTGGTACAACCACTCTTGGGAAGCGAACCGCTCGTCGAGTTCAGCGGCCATCGCTTCTTCTTCCGGGGTCAGCGTGCCGAACTCGATTTCTGCCCCGAGTGCCGCCGCACAGCAGTCAAGATAGGTCTGCACGACAGCGTCGCGATCCGGGAGCGCTCCGAGTTCGCGATGCATGGTGGTCATGTACTCCTCGAGGCTCTCGAACACTTTGTCGCGCATCTTCTCCGAGGCGACTTTGAGCACGCGCGCCATCTGCCGTGTGTCGAAATCGAGCATCAGGCTGCCGACGAGAATCTCGGCTTCCCCGATGCTCGCGGCACCCGTTCCGCCGATCTTCCGTCCCCGGACGTGGACATCGTTGATCGGTCGCCACGTCGCGTCGATTCCCCAACGACGGTAGGTTTCGACCAAGGGGCGGACGTACCAGGCGAAACGCTCCTCCAGGCGGAGCGGCACCAGGTCGCGCGGGAAGATCCACTGCGTGAAGACCTGGTGCCGATCGAGATAAACAGCACCCCCACCCACCTCGCGGCGGATGACTAGGAGGCCCACGCTTCGGCAGTAGTCGAGATCCACCTCGCGCTCAGCGTCCTGATGGAAGCCGATCGACACATAGGGAGTGGTCGGTGAGACGAGCAGGATGGTCGGTAGCGTGTCGGATCGGAAGGTGTACCCGACGGCGTGGTAGACACTCTGGGAGCGGATCGGGTCTACCAGACCGAGATCGACGACGCGGACACGCATCGTTTCCCCCTTCCGGTCACTCGGCACAGCGGAAGCAGTTGAGATCCAACTCATCGATCCGCACACGATAGCGTGTGAACGCCTCCTCGCCGGTGACGAGTTCAGCGAGTTCCTCTGGGGCGAGCGGGCGGACGCGCACGAGCCAGCCTTCCCCGTAGGGGTCGCGGTTGGCGATCAGGATGTCGCGCTCGAAGGCCGCCTGGTTCGTCTCGACGAGTTCGCAGCGGAAGGGGGCTGGGAAGGGGCCGACCCATTTCCCGCTCTCGATCGTGGCCAGCGCGCGCCCGCGCTCGACGATGGTGCCGGGTCGGCGGAAGCGTATGGCCACCAGTTTGCCTGCTCGTGTCTGGGCTGGATCGGTCATTCCGAGCGTGGCGAATTCTCCCTCTCGGCGCACCCAGACGTCGCGCTCGACATCGTAGAGCAGGTCGAGCGGGATGACGCAGCCGCGATAGACGCGGGTCGTTTCGGCGAAGCTCACGAGCAGGAAATCCCTTCCTGTTCCAAGACCTCGCGGTAGGCTTGGACAGCCTCCGGACCGGTTACCAAAAGTTTCGACTCGTTTTCCCAGTCGTCCGGCCGCAGGCGGGCGAACCACCCGGCCCCGTACGGGTCCTGGTTGAGGAGTTTGGGATCGGCGATCGCTGCGTCATTGACCGCCACGATCTCACCGGAAATCGGTGAGGTCACTGGGCCGACCCACTTCCCGCTCTCCAAGGTCCCGGCGCTCTTGCCGCGCTGGACCTTTCGCCCCACGCCGCGCGGTGTCACGCTGATGATCGTCTTGGCCAGATGTTGGGCGACGTCGGTAATGCCGATCGTCACTGTCCCGTCCGGCTCGGGACGGGCCCACACATGCTTTTCCGGCCAGTAATACCGATCCTCGGGGATCGAGCAGCCGCGTACCTCAGCCATCCCTCACCTCACTCCCCGTTTCATGCTCCCCGCGGATATGGTGGAGGAGCAGGTCGAACAACACCAAGCGAATCTCGTAAGCGTACTCGTCCAGGAAGCCTGGATCGCGCCGTGCCTTGCGCAGTGGTTGGTCCCAACTCGCACCGCACAGCGGACAGCTCACCGTCGCGATGGCGTACCCCGAGCGCTCGTGCCAGCTGAAGGCGAGTCGGTCGGCGTGCGCCTCGGCCAGGTGCAGGTGGATAGTCGGCCGGTCACCCTCGACATCGCAATACGGACAGCGCATGCTCACGACTGCGTGCTCCGCACCAGCTCCAACCACGCGCCGATCTGATCCAGGGTGCACCGGATCAGTGTGTCCAGCCAGTCCCGGAGTGCATTCCCGAGCGCAGTGAGCCTGGCTGCTTCGCGCTCCAGTTCCAGCACCACGAGTCCCGCCTGCGCGAGTTCGCCGAGGCGCACGTGGAGCGCGATCCGCTCGAGCGGGAGCTCCGCGGCGAGTTCTGCCAACGCAGTGGCCTCCTCGTCGGACAGGTGACGCAGCAGGGCCAAGTTCAGGGGGTCGCTCGCTGCACGCAGTGCCTGGAGCACGAGTGCTTCGCTGGCATCCCAGAGAACATGCGGTTGCTCGGTGAGCTGATCCAGCCAACCGGCGAAAGCACGCTCCCCTTCCAGTCGGTCGAGCCGATCCAGCGCCCGCGCCAGGACGCGAAAGCGCTGTGCGAATGCACTGGCCAGCTGGTCAGAGCAACCCGCACTCACGAGCGTTCCTCCGTGGCGGCGAACACGGGTACTTCCTCCAAGCCGACCGCACCGGCCACGAGCCGGGCGATGTCGGTGACGACGAGCCGCTCTTCGTAGCCCGTCGTCTTGACTGCGTCGCTGTACATAGCCATGTCCTTCGGGCAGGCGACGACGAAGTAGCGGAGATCCTCGCCGAGCTGCACCGCTTCGCGGATCCGCTGCTCGCTCGGCCGCTCCTCGCCGTCGCTCGCCATCCAGATCTGACCGCCACCAGCGCCACAGCAGTACGTGTTCTCCCCGTGTCGCGGCATCTCGCGCAGTTCTGCCCCGATTGCCCGCAAGATGCGGCGGGGTGCTGCTGTGATCCGGTTGTAACGGCCAAGGTAACAGGGGTCGTGGTAGGTGACTGCTGCCGCGAGCGGCTGCCGGACGGTCAGCCGCCCATCTTCCAGGAGCTGTGCGAGGACTTCTGTATAGTGATAGACCGGTACGGAGAAGCCGAAGGCAGCGTACTCGTTCTTGAGCGCGTTGTAGCTGTGCGGGTCCGTGGTGACGATCGCTCGGAACTGCGCTTTCTCGAACGCGCGCAAATTCTGCTCGACGAGCAGCTCGAACAGCCCTTCTTCGCCGACGCGACGGACGTCGTTCCCGGTATTGCGCTCGTCCTCGTACAGGAGGCCGAAGTCCAGGCCGGCCGTGTGGAAGAGCCGCGCCACGGTCTTGGTGTTCTCCTGCATCCGCGGGTCGAAAGAAGCGAAATCACCGACGAACCACAGGTATTCCACCGGCTCCTTGCGCGCGTCCTTGATGGTGAAGGGAAGTTCTTTGGTCCAGCGAGCGCGTTGGCGTGCCGGTTTCCCGAACGAGTTGCCATAGCGTCCGAGGCTCTCCAATGCTGCCTGCAGGTTGGGATCGAGCGGATCTCCCTGGTTGACGAGAGCACGCCGGATATCGATGAGATCGAGCATCGGGCGGTTGCCGACCGGGCAGATTCGGACACACGCTGCGCAGGTCGTACAAGCCCACACTGCTTCTTTGGAGGTAGCGATCTCGAGCAAGGGCGGTGAACTCGTCCCACCAGCGAAAGCGTGTAAATTCCGGTTCAGATAGTAGCGCTTGTTGATCTCCAGTGCGGCAGGACTGAGTGCGCGTCCGGTGCCGTGTGCCGGACAGACGTCCTGGCAGCGGTTGCACATGATGCAGGCGTAGGCATCGAGGATTTGGAACCAGCGCAGCTGTTCCAGTCGTTCGCTGCCCAGCTGACCGTCGCGTGCGACTGGTGGCTCGAGCTGCCCCAGTGGACGCTCCTCGCGCAAGATCAAGTTGAGCGGAGCCATGAACAGGTGGATGTGCTTCGAGTAGGGGAAATAGGGCAGGAAAGCCAAGATCAGTCCGAGTGCGAGCCACCACGTCGCGTGGCTGGCCAGGGCGAGCGTCTCGACTTCCCACCCGGTGAAGAGTCGAGCGACCAGGCTGGCTGTCGGTTGGCTCCAATCGGAGTGCCCGCTTTCGGCGATGCGCACGGCTTGCCCGACCCAGCGTGAGCCCACGTGCAAGAGGATGAATCCGCCCACGATCGCCGAATCGCGCGCGATCCCGAACCGAACGCTCGGGAGGAGCAGGACACGCTCGTTGAAGCGGAAGGGTCGCAAGCCGAACCGGCGGAACAAGAGCCCGATCATGCCGACGAGCGCTGCTACGCTCAAGAGGTCGGCGACGAGATTGTAGGCGCCGGCGATGCCGCCCCGATGCAGGGTCGTGAAGCCGGTGAATCCCTCGAGGATATCGAGGATATTGACCAGGCCGTAGAAGACGAAGGCGAAGAAGATCCCGGCATGCAGCAGGCTCACCCAGGGCCGCGTTCGGAAGATCGGCCGTTGCAGCAGGATGTCGATACTGACCGGGACGACGCGCCGCACGAAAAGCGACCAGCGTGGCCGACCTTGTCCGCGACCGATGGCTCGCACCAGGCGCGAGACACCGTGTGCGGTGAGCAGGAACGAGACGAGAGCCAGGAGAAGGAACGCGATCCGTTCCGGTGTGCTGAGCACGGGATCAACCCTCCAGTCGCTCCAGCAGCGCCTCGGCGACCTCGAAGAGGTCGGCGACTGCTCCGTAGTCGGCGACGGTGAAAATCGGGGCTTTGGGATCCTTGTTGACGGCGATGATCAGCTCGGCATCCTTCATGCCTTCCAGATGCTCGGGAGCGCCGCTGATCCCGAGGGCGACGTACAGCTTCGGCTTGACCTTCAGGCCGGATTTGCCGACTTGTCGCGAGCGCGGCAGCCAGCCGGCATCGACCAGCGGACGAGAGGCTGCCAGCACGGCGCCGAGCGCCTGCGCGAGCTGTTCGGCCAACTCGAGGTTGTCCTTGCTCTCGATTCCGCGGCCCACCGCCACGATCTTTTCGGCTCGTGTGATGTCGACATCCGCTGCCTCCGGTCGTTCTAGTGCGATGACGCGGCTACGCGGTTGCTCGAGTTCAGCCGGTGCCGGCACGCGCTCGATCGTTCCTGGCGGGCCCGGTGATGCGGCATCCTGCGAGAAGGCACCGGCGAGTGCGCCGATGATCGCCGGTTCTTCGCCCAACGCTACGTCCGCCAGGATCTTGCCGCCGAAAAGCTGGGCGGTGGCGATCCACTGTCCATCGCGTGACTCCAGTGCCCGGCAATAACTGACCAGCGGCCAGCCGAGACGAGCCGCCACCCAGGCAGCGATGTCCATCCCGAGCGACGTATTCGGCACGAGAGTCAGCTTTGGTGGAGCGTCGGCCAGCAGTGCGGCGAGTGCCCGCGCTGCAGCCTCCGGGGCGAGATAGCGGAGCGAAGGGTGTTCGAGGATCGTCACCCGGTCGGCTGGCAGGCGCTCGGCGAGCTGCATGACCCCCGATCCAAGCAAGACTGCGTCGACCATGGCGCCGACCCCGTCTGCGATGCGGCGAGCGACGCCGAGCAGTTCGTAGGTCACATCGGTCGGTTCACCGTCCAGGTGTTCGACGAGCACGACGATCCGCTGGGCCATCGTCCTCCTCCTCGCTCACAGCAGTCCGCGGGCGCGCAACAGCTCGATCATCCGCTCGGCGATCTCCGCTGCGCTTCCGGTCAGGAGTTCGGCTTGGCTGGCTTCCTCGGGGAGGCGCAGGCGCTCGACCGCGACACTCGGTTGGGCGGGGAGTTCGACGTCGATCTCTTCGATCGTCGCCTCGCGCATCACTTGCCGGACGCGGCTGACCGGGACGTAGCGTGGTGCCTGGCGAGCCGCTTGGATACCGAGGATGGCGGGGGGGTCCAGTTCGAGCAGTAGGGTCATGCCGCCCCAGAGCTCCTTGCGAGCCCTGAGACGGCCATCACTGAACTCAGTGCCGATCACCACGCTGGCGTGTGGCCAGCCGAGCAGTGCGGCGAGTATCGGTGCGAGTTGCCCGTCCAGATCGTCCGGTGCCTGCACACCGGTCAGCACCAGACGCGGCGCCAGATCGCGCAGGATCGGTGCCAGGATCTCGGCTGTCGCACGGGTACTCAGCCAGGTCTCTTCGAACTCACCGACCAACTTGATCGCGCGCTTGGCCCCCTTGGCGAGCGCCGTGTACAGGGCTTGATCGAGTTCCCCCGTGGTATCGATACCGATGGCGATCACCTCGTCGCCGCTGGCTTCGGCCAGCAGCAACGCCTCTTCCAGCGCGTGGTCGTCGTACTCGTTCAACACGTAGGTTACGGTGTCGCGGTCGAGTTCGTTTCCCGAGGGGGCGATCGCGAGTTCCTCGACCACGTCCGGCACTTGCTCCAGGATCACCGCGATCGTCATGCTGTCGCCTCCCCGATCATCCCCATCGCTTCTGCCAAAAGCTCAGCGATATCGCGGACACGCAAGCGGCCCTCGTTTCCAGTCGACTTCACGGCATCCTCGAAGCGGGAGACCTCGTACGGGCAACACACGACCAAGGTGTCAGCCCCGGTGCTGACCGCTTCGAGCACGCGCTCCTCGGAAAGGCGCCGGCGCTGATGGCCAGCCGCGAAGCTGTCCAGCCACATGCCACCGCCACCACCGCCGCAGCAGTAGGAGTTCTCGCGACAACGTAGCATCTCGACGAACTCGATGCCGGGAATCGCCTGGATCAGCTGCCGTGGTGCGTCGTACTCGCCGTTGTGACGGCCGAGGTAGCAGGGATCGTGGAAGGTGACGCGGTAGGGTAGCGGGCGAACGAGGAGCGGCTGCAGGCGCGAGAGCTCGCGGGCGAGGAGCGTCGTGTAGTGCCAGACGTCGTATTGTCCGCCGAGCTTCGGATAGTGCTTGCGGAAGGCATTGAGGGCATGCGGATCGGTCACGACGATGTGCTGGAACTCGTACTTGGAGAGGGTGCGGATGTTCTCCTCGGCCAGCATCTCGAACAACCCGCGCTCACCGGCCAGCCGCTGCGAGTCGCCGGCACACTTCTCCTCGCGGCCCAAGATGGCGAAATCGAGACCGAGCGCGTGGAAGATGCGTGCCAACGCGATCGAGGCGTCGATCCCGCGCGGATGGTAGGAGGGGTAGCACTCGACCCACCACAGCCACTCGACCGGACGCTGGATCTGATGCAGGATCGGCACGGGTACGCCGGCGTCCTTGACCCAGGCTTCCCGCTTGCGGGCCGGTTGCCCGAGCGGGTTTCCGTATTTGGCAGTGTTCTCGAGTGCCTCCTGAAGTTCGGCGGGAATCGGGCGTCCACTCAGCATGGCGTGCTCGCGGGCTGCGGGCATGATCTGGATCATGTCGACCTGCTTGGGGCAGACGCGGAGGCAGTTGGCACACGTGGTGCAGAGCCAGAGGTCGGGCGAATCGAGGAGGTTGATCCCGGTCTGTGCCCGCCGGTACAGCTTGCGTGGCCCATAATCACCGACCACGTCGACCGGGCAGACCGGGACGCACTTGCCGCACTGGTAGCACCAGGCGAACGATTCCCCCCCAGGCAAGCGAGCGATCTCTTCGATCGCTTCGGGGGTATAGTCCCAGATGACGCGTTGGCCGAACATCCGGTTCCAAGGACCGGAAATATCGACCCCTTCGACGATCGCGGTTTCTTGCTCCCAGACTTCCTGCACCTTCTCCAGGCTCGGATCCATCGTCAGTTCCTTTCACGAGCGGACAGCGCGTGCTCGGCCGAGACCCAGCAAGCGCCGCGCGAGTTGTGGGAGAGGCGGCAAGAGCCGATTGAACTCCCGACTCAGGCGCCAATTGGTGATGCCGTAGAGATAGACGCTGTAGGCCAGCGCGAGAAAGGCGTCGGTGACGAAAGGACCGAATTCCGGATCATCCGCGAGGTCGTCGCGGACGAGTCCGCTGTTGCGGCCCAATTCCATGCCCATCGCGACGAGCGGGCGTAGCTGGCGGTACTGAGCGCCGATGCTGCGTCCCTCCAGGGCTCGCGTGGAGGAAGCGAGGAGCGGGAGGATACCCGTGCCGTGCTCGATGTCCCACAGCCACCGGGTCCACAGCCAGTAGCGGGCCGGTGCTCGCAGGTGAAGGACGCCGGTGGCCAACTCCAACGCCAATCGCCGATCCAGGTCGCTGCAACGGGCCAGGAACTCGTCGAGCCGCTGCTCGACCGGCTGTTCCTCGTGAAGGAGAAGCGGGAGGGCAGCACAGACCTGTGCGCGGACGGCCTGCTGCGCGAGCGTTTCCGCCTGGCGAGCCGTCGCGGTTACGGCGCAGGTCAGCTCTTTCCACCCGCTCGACTCGCCTCGTTCGACTTCTCGGGCGATCCGTTCGACTAGCGGAACGAGATACTGGCGTCGCTCTACCAGCTCCTGGGCGATCGCGAGCACATCGTCCGGTGATACTTGCTCGAGCCCCTCCCGGAGCGTCTCGGCCAGTTCCGGGTCCTCCGGGCCGGTCTTCGGTTTGATGAGATGGCTCGGCCGCAGCGGTTGACCCATCGTCGCCTCCTAGCGCCCGCGGATATCGCGGCCCCAGAAACCGCCACCCAACAAGGGACCGAGCAGGCAGAAATCGAAGACACCGGCCGCGAGCGGCACGAGGCCGATCACGACCAGGACCCAGCCCCAGGTTCCTTGGACGACCAGGAGGCCGAGCAGAATGAGGACGATGCCGACGACGATCCGCAAGAGGCGACCCGTCCCACTGGCCATGAAACCGACGAAGGGATTGCGCTTGGCTGGCAGTGCCATCTCGCTGCTCCTTCCTTTACCCGGTGAAGCAGCCGTGCGTCCGCGGAGCTTCATCGCGTTCCGACCAAGGCTTGGCGCGCCGTCGCGACCGCTCGCGCCGCAGCGAGACCGGCAGTGGCGAAGGTATCGTCCAAGTCGGCTGGTCGGGCAGCGGCACCGACGACGTAGATTCCCGGTCGGGAAGTCGCGACTGGGTCGAGACCGGAGGGTCCGCCGGCCTCGATGTAGCCGTACTTGTTCTGGGCGATGCCGAGCAACGTGGCCATCTGCCGCGTCCCGCTGCTCGGCTCCATGCCGACGGAGAGGACGACCAGGTCGACCGTGATCTCCATCGGCCGACCCATCGTCGTGTCTTCCCCGCGGATCAGCAAGCGATCCCCCTTGGGCAGGATCTCGCTGACGATCCCTTTGACGTAGTTGACCTTGTAGCGTTCCTGAGCCGGCCAGTACAGCTCGTTCTCCCAGTAGCCGTACATGCGCATGTCGATGTAGAAGATGAAGACACGGGCATCGGGCAGCTGTTCCTTGATCTCGATCGCTTGCTTGGAGGCGATACCGCAGCAGACTTTGGAGCAGAACTCGTTCCCGATCTGCCGGTCGCGGGATCCGACGCATTGGATGAAGGCCACTCGTTCCGGGGGTTGCCCATTGGAGGGACGGACGACCTGGTGGGCCTTGAGCATCGCCTCCATGTCGCTCAAGGTCACGACATCAGGGAACGAATAGTAGTTGTACAGTTGTGTCTCGCGTCCCGGATCGAAGTGCTGGAAGCCGGTGGCGACGATGATCGCGCTGACTCGAGCCTCTCGGCGGCCGGTGGGCGTGCTCACCGTCACTCGGAAATCACCTGCCTCCCCCTCGCAAGCAGTGACCTCGCTCCGGGTCAGCACTTCGACGAGGGGGTGATCGGTGACGGCGGCGACGAGCTCACCGATCGCCTCTTCGGCATCGCGAAAGTGGTGCGTCAGCTTGGCGTACCGTTCGGCATCCGGCGTACCACCGAGTCGACCTCGGCGTTCGACCAGGAGCACCGGATGACCGAGCGCCGCAACGGTGCGTGCGGCCTCCAGTCCACCGGGACCGCCACCGATGACCAGGATGGGACGGGTCGTCTCCTGCACGGCTTCCCCCTCACCGTGTCACGATCGGTTGTTCAGCGTCTTGCCAGGTGAGACCCGGCTTCTCACCGCGCTCGATCGCAGCCAAGTCCTCTTCGAACTCGGCCCAGTAGCGCTCCCAGTCGATACCGAGCTTCTCGAGCAGCGGCCGCCAGTCGGTCGAATGCCAATGCAGCTGCAGCACGCGGAACGGATGTGCGCCCATGGCCAGAGCGGCGACTTGCGAATCGGCGAGGACCGGGACACCGACGCGGCGCTGGTGGGCTCGTGCGGCGAACTGGCTCTTGTCCAGCGTCGTGACGCACCCTGTGTCGTGCGTCACCGTCATGTCCGGGTTGGCTTCGTCCTTCATCACCTCGATCTTGCGCAGGACGGCGAAGGAACGAGTGAAGTCACGCTGGACGAGGATGTGACGGAAACCGAAACCACAGCAGTCGAACCACGTGGAGTAATCAGCGACCGTGATACCCAGTGCCTGGAGCAGCGCTGTCACTGTCGCCGTTCGCTGTCCACCATAGATGTCCGGGTCGTAGATGGCGTCTTCCGCCACGATCTTGTAGTAGTGGCATGCCGGATGGACACAGGCGGTGATACCGCGCATGTCGATCACTTGCCGCTCGGCGATCCGCTGGCGCATCACGTGCACCCACTCGCTGTAGTGCACGATCTCCTCGGGAACGACGAGCGGCTTGCCGAGTTTGTCGAGGACGCGGCGGACTTGATCGCGCAGCTCCTTGTGATGCACCAACTGTTCGCGGAGTTCTTTGTAGTGGCCATAGCTCGTGCCACAGTGGATCAGTGGGTAATAGCCGGTCTCGTAGGCGGCGGCGAAGTTGCGGCACATCACCAGGAGCTGAGCGACCGCATTGGAGGTCGCTGAGGCGTAGTAATTCCAGCCGGTGCAAGAGGTCTGATCCGTGGGATCGAGGTAGTCGATCCCGAACTGTCGGTTCAGCCACAGGATGGAGGTCGTGTAGCCCGGAATATGACCACACTGACCACACGACTTGTGGTGCCACAAATGATCGATCGGTACCTTCTTCGTGCGTCCGTACTTGGTCGTCACCTCGACGTACGGTTCGGGAACCCGCTGCACGATCAGTTCCCCGCGCGCCTCCAGCTCGAACAACTCCTCGCGGAGATCCGGTCGGGGTGCTTCGGCCGGGTTGGGACGAACTGGTTGCGCCTTCTTCTCGCGAATCTCGACGAGCGGAAGCACGTGCTCGCTCATTCCACCGCCTCCAGTTCCTCTTCCATGATTTCGACCAAGAGTTCGTAGAGCCCTTCGTCGACCTCGCGGATCACCTCCATGTTTCCAGTCTCGAACCAGATGGTGTAGAGCTCGCGCAGGGTCTTGTCGTCGGTCCGCCAGGCGGCATCGGTGACGTTGCGCAGCGTGTCCACGGGAATCGCCTTCCGCCAGGCTGCCATGTTGCGGCTGAACTCGCGTACCCATGGTCCCCAATCGGGGAAGAAATCGGGCTGCAGCATGTCGGGGGAGACTTGATTCCCCTTGAGCATGATCTTGTAGATGACCCGGCTGTACCCTTGGAGTGCCTGCTGAGCGCGCTCGAGTCCATGGCGGACCGCAACCTCGCGCATCAAAGTGACGAGTCCACCCGGATTGTTGCCACGCGGGCAGCGCACACAGGAAAAGCACTGAGCGCAATTCCAGATGTCTTCCATGAGGATTTCGTAGAAGCGCTCGACGTCCTCGCGGGCGAGCGCTTGCGCGATGACGCGAGGACTGAAGTCGTAGAAGCGAGCCGAGGGACAAGCGGAGACGCAGATACCGCATTCGTAGCATCCATAGAGGAAATCCGGATAGCGGGGATCGCTCTTGACTTCTTCGAAGAGTTCCCGCTTGCGGTCTTCCGGAACGTCGGCGTAGCGTTGCCCGCTTTTCGTCGGACTCCAGGTGGAGACGCTCATCGTCAGCCTCCTGTTCGGGCAGCGTGCTGCACCAGTGCGCGAAGTTCCTCGAGTGTCGGGACGCCCGTGAGGCGCTCACCATCGATCAGGAGCGTCGGAACCACGACGATCCCTGCTTCCTGTGCTGCGGCGCGACCAGCGGCCGATGCCAGGCTGATCACTTCCACCTGAATCTCCGGCTCTTCGGCAGCCAGGCGCTGCACCAGCGCGAGCGCTTCGGCGCAACCAGAGCAGATCGGGTGTGTGAAGAGCCTGATCCGCGTCACGGCAGTTCGTACCCCTCGCAATGGACGCAGTCATCGAGTCCGCGGCGCGTCATGAACGCATCGTACGCAGCGACCGCTGCTGGGCCACTCAGGAGTTCGCCGAGATCGTGCGCGAGGTCATCGGGGGCCAGCCGAACCAGCCAACCGCGACGATAGGGACTACGGTTGACCAATTCCGGATCCTCCAGCAGGGCCGCATTGGTCTCGAGCAGTACCCCGGCGATCGGTGTCCGGTAGGCGCCGAGCCACTTCGCACTCTCCACGACTGCGACCGTGGCGTCTCGCGCGTAGCGGCGTCCGGTCGGGCGGAAAGTCACCTGAAGGATGCGGCCAGCGACCGTTTGGGCGACATCGGTGTAGCCGAGCCGCACCGATCCGTCCGCTTCCACCCGTACCCATTGGTGGGATTCCACTCGATAGTACAGGTCGAGCGGCAGGATGCAGCTATGGACGATCGCGTAGCCAGCAGTTTCCCTCATCAGAACGCCACCACTGCGTCGGCTTCCAATGCCATCAGGTTGAACGCCGCACCGCCGATCATCTGCACCCCCTCGATGAGGTCGTCCATGGTCAAGCCGTGCAGATCGAGCGATGGCTGGCAGACATAGAGCTTGACGCCCAAATCGAGTGCCTGATCGATGAAGTGTTTGAGCTTGGCGCCGCCGCCACCTGCTTTCGGTACCACCAAGGTTTCTGGAACCCCCTTCTTGAGGAGCGTCGGGCCGTTCATGGTGAAGTAGATCGCGGCTTCGATCTCCATGGCAGCAGCTGCCGCCGCTAAGAAGAAGGGGGTGGCGCTGCGTTCCGGCGTGTCCACACCGTGGGTCTGCACATACAAGATCTTTTTGGTCTCCTCGCTCATCACCGTATCCTCCGCCCTGTCTCAGATGAAGAGCGAGACATCCGCATCGGCTGCGAACTCTAAGAAGGTCGCGGCACCACCGACCGTGCACTCGGGAATGAAGTCCTCCTTCTTGAAGCCGAAGACGTCCATCGTCATCTGGCACGCGATGAGATTGACACCCGCATCGATGCACAGCTGCCGCAGCTCGAGCAAGGAGGGAACCCCCTTTTCCTTGAAGGTCTGCTGCATCAGACTCGTCGCGAGGTGCGAGAAGCCGGGTAATGCTTCGACGAGCGCGGGGATCGGCCACGAGATCTGACGCAGTGCCGGTGGGCCGAACGGCATCTTGAGCGGCATGGCGGGATTGCCGAGCGGACTGACTTTGGGATCGTAATTTCTCAGCAGCAAGGGAAGGCCGTAGAAGGTAAAGAAGATCCCGACTTCCCAACCCATCGCGGCCGCGGTCGAACCGAGGATGAAGGGCGGATAGGCAAAGTCGAGCGTTCCTTTGCTGGCGATGATCGCGAGTCGCCGGGGTGCTTCCGGATCACGGCGGGACATCGTTGCCTCCTCTCGTCCTCAGCGGACACGCCGGAAGAAGAAGACGTATTTCCCATCTTCCTCGTGAGCATCGATGAGTTCGTTTCCGGTCTGCCGAGCCCACGCTTCCATGTCTGCCGGCGCACCCGGGTCAGTGGCGATCACTTTGAGCACTTGCCCGATGGCGATCTCCTTGATCGCCTTGGAGGTCCGGATCACTGGGAGCGGGCAGAGCAAGCCGCTGCAATCGAGAACCCGGTCCGGCTGCAGCACGTCCGTCATGCCGTTGCCTCCTCTGATAGCACCCTACCCGGGTACAGTACTCCGCAGGTCCAGATAACCAGCACAGCTTGAGACACCCTCATCATAGCACTCAGGATCGTCCTGGTCAAGCACCGCCTCCCGACTGTCATGGGCGCTGCTGGTGCGCGTGTGTTCGATAGCGTGGAGTGATCGCTCGGAGCAGGCTCGGCGTTCGGTGGCCCGATGGACTGATCGAGCGGGGAGCGTTCCGGATCTCGTCCTGGTCTTCGTCAGCTCGCTGTGCCGGCTCGCTTCGGAATCACTCCAGCCCGGTGGCCCACTTCCGGTGCCGCGCGTGGTGGGGCAGCGACGAGAATGACCAGCGGGCGTGTGTGGTCGCCGAGGGAGCGATCTTGCCGCGTAGTCGGGCATCCTCGTCTTATGGGGGGTAACCGAACGGGCGATCCGCCCGCAACCCGAAACAACACCGCTTTCCGTGATCTGGGTTGCAGCCGGGAACCGTGAGCATCGACGAGACTGGGTGACAGGGCGTGTGCTCTGCGGCATGGTTGCACGGGCAAGAGGCCTGTCCGGGAAGGCTGCTCGCCGAGCAGCCGCCGCTCTCGTTCATGCTGAGCTGGAAACGAATGATGGATGGAGGGGCGAAATGGATGCCA
>DAOTYK010000294.1:0-8125 GCA_034434855.1 Thermomicrobium sp. | reverse complement strand
CTCTCGCCCACGCGGCGACGTACGCCTTCTTCGCGGCTGCTCTCCCGCGGAGTGGTGGCGACTATGTGTACATCAGCCGGACCTTGTCTCCGCTTCTCGGCTTCGTCAGTAGCTTCAACTGGCTGGTCTGGTTGAGTGTGTACATTGGTATTCCGGCGGCATACTTTGGGCAGTATGGCTTATCCTCGCTGTTTCGTCTGCTCGCGGCCCACTACCGCAATCCGGATCTCATGCGTTTCGCTGATTTCTGGCAGACGCCGCTCGGTATCTTTGTCGCGGGGACCGTACTGATCGTCGTTTTTGGGAGCATCTTTGCGCTCGGGACCAAGATCTATTTCCGGATCCAAAATGTCGCCTTTGCGTTCGCGACGCTCGCTGTGGCTGTGGCGGGTCTCGTCGCTCTCCTGACGAGCCGGGAGACGTTCATCGCCCGGTTCGATGAGTACGTGCGAGCAGTGGGTGGTGTCGAAAACGCCTTCCGAGTCGCCTGGGAGAGTTCGGGATATCGACCGCACCCGTTCGATGCGTATCAGACCTTCCTCTCGCTCAGCTTGCCGCTTTACATTGTGCTCTATGCCATCACTTCCAGCTTCATCGGCGGTGAGGTGAAGAACGCACGTCGGGCGCAATTTTTTGGCATGCCGGGTTCTGTTCTCTACTGCACGGTGTGGATCGTGCTCTTGATCGCGGCTTTTCAGAAGATGGTGGGTTATGACGGATTGGGAGCTATCGGTGCTGCCGATCCGGCTGCTCTCGGGCTCGCCTTCACGCCCACCTTCGTCGAGTTAGCAGGTGCGGTGGTCCACCACAATCTCCTCTTGATCCTTCTCATCGGGCTGGGCTTCCTGCTCTGGACCTACGTGTGGTTACCCATCAATTATCTGGCATCCACGCGCATCTTGTTGGCCTGGTCGTTCGACCGACTGATGCCGGAGAAACTCTCGTACGTCAGCCCACGGACCCATACACCATTGGTCGCTATCCTGGTCGTGGGGATCCTGGGAGAGATCTGCTTGGCGCTCTACGCGTGGCATATCGTTCTCGCCAGTATCGTGGGGATCTTCGGCTGGATCATCTCCTTCATTCTCACTGCGATCGCTGCGATCGTATTCCCGTATCGGCGGCGCGACGATTTCGAGGCATCGCCGGTGCGCTGGCGTGTGGCTGGATTACCGGTCATGTCGATCATTGGTCTCCTCGCCGTGATCAGCTTGCTCATCTGTGAGCTCGTGTTCTGGCTGGATCCCTTCGTCGGGCTGGCCTATTTCCCCAACGTCCAAATCTTGACCGTCGGTGTCTTCGTAGTCGGTGCGGTTCTGTATTGGCTGGCGAAAACGATCCAAGCACGCCGGGGTATCCGCATCGAGTACGCGTTTCGGGAAATACCACCCGAGTGAGAGGAGCATGACGCCGGCTGGAGTGGAGGGACTAGCCCAGCCGGCGTCACGTGTCAGTCTGCTGCCGGGGCTGGGGACCACGCGGCGGCGCGTTCGGTGCGGAGCAGATTCCATACGAAGACGAATTGAGCGAGCGCAAAAATGAGTCCGAAGAGCAGGAGCGGGACAGCATACGCTCCTTCACCGGGCAGCCACGGGTAGGCCCGACGCGGGATGCCAGCCACACCGGCGATGAGTAGGCTGAAGAACATCCCAAGTGCAGCGAGAAAGCTCACTCCGCTGTGCCAGAAGCCCATCCGGATGTCCAGTTGCCGATCGCGTAGTGCCGGGTAATAGTGATACATGACGCCGAGAAAGACGAGGAGCACGGCAGTGAGGATCGTCATGGCATGGGCCGTTGCATAGAGCGTGCCATGAAGTCGCAGATTCCAAGCTGGTGTAGAGAGTTCCAGCGCAACGAAGCCATCGATGAGATATAAGAGGAAACCTCCCAGCATGAGCAATGGTGCTGGGTGAATTCTCACCCCGTGACGCCGCACTGTCAGCCCGAGGTTGAAGGCGGTCAAGGAGACTGCGATAAAGCCGGTTGCCCACGAGGTGCTACGCGAGACGTTCTGGAAGACTTGCGGACTGTTGGTCACCCATGTGTAGAGATGGTGACCGAACGCGGGAATCGCGGCCATTGTGTAGAGAACCATGGCGACCGCAGCGAGGCGTGGGCTATAGAGTTGGCCCGACCGCGTGTAGCGGGGGACGAGTGCGTAGAGCGCCCCCAGCGTCATAATCCCCATCGCTTCCATGAGGTTGTGAGCGAACAGCCAGAAGGCGACGCTGAACGATCGTGGACTGGTAGCGAGCGGAATGGTCTCCGGAGAAATCAGGTCGAGTGCGACGAGGAAGACAACAATGGCGAAGAGAAAGACAGGAAGCCCCAGGATCGGCATTACCAGGGCGTAGATCGCCATGCCGAGGGAACCTGGGTCCGGAACGAGCGCCCGCAACTGGCGACTGGTCGGGACAAGCCGTCCGAAGAGCGCGCGGGCGATGGCGGCCGGGTACAGGTAGAGAATGGCCGAGAGAACCAGCGCAATACCGACCAGTGCGACGATGAGGGCCCAGCGTGGCCAAAGAGCAACGTCGACTCCCACCAGCGGGAGAGGGTAGACCAACACGTAGGACGGTGCGAACCCAGCGAACACGCTCACCGCGAGGAGAATCAGGCCGCTGTTGGTACTGAGCCAGAGTACTGCCGGGAGTCGGGATGCCCAGTCATCGACGTGACCGCCCATGGCCCGCCCGTGTAGGAGGCACAGTCCAACCATGAGCTGGAAGAGTCCACCGAAGACCGTCGAGACACCGTGGGTGGTGACGGAGCCAGCGTAGGCGCGCAGCAAGGTACTAGCGGTGTCGAAGGCCCGCAGCAGGGGTAAGAGGAGCCCCGCAAGTCCACCGATAGCGAACCAGAGCAAGCTCGTCGCGACGAATGCCCACTCCCATCGCCATGTCGACTGCACCATGTGTCACCTCCTCTCGACGATGAAGGTCGCACGCATCAAACCGTGCGGTGCACCACAGTACTCCGTGCACCGGATCGTGTAGAGACCCGTTTCCGTGAATGTGTAGCGGGCATATTCGGGTGATCCAGGGACTGCCATGACCGTGAAGAGGAGTCGACCTGAGGGGTCATACACGCCAAAACCGTGGATCGTATCGGTACTCTGGATCCGGAACTCCACTCGAGTGCCGAGGGGGAGGATAGTCGGTGTCATGGTAAATCGCCACATGCTTGCTTGGACATCTGCGACGATAGACGGTTTTGCCGTGTTTTTCGGTTCGGCGCGAGTCCAGGTCTCGCTCAGAAGATTGATTCCGACAGCAAGAAGGACCAGGATGACCATCCAGGCACCACGCACGAGCCAGGGATGTGTCTCCGATTCTCCTCGCTGGAGCCCTCGGATGATGACGACCGCACCGAGCGCCAAGAGGACGAGCGTCGTCGCGACGGCCAAGAGGAGTGCGCCGATCGGTTCACCGAGAGCAGGCATCAGGAACCCCCCTTTCTAGGTGTCCATGAAAGCTCGAAAGCCTTTATCCTAAAAGAGTATAGGTGCAATGTAGGGTACGTGATATATCTCAAAATCAACCATCTGTGTTGGTATAGTACTATTAAGTGATCGTATGCATTACTGCTTGATATGTGACGCAATGCTTTCACATGTATGATGTGTACGCAACACTGGCGCCTGTAGCCACCACGGAAGTCGTCTCGCGGCCACTGGAGCGACGGGGTGCCAACAGACCCCCGCGAACCAGGCGAGCCTGGCGCCGCGTCGCGCAGCGCGAAACTCCGTTATGCGTAGTCAAGGACAACTGGCGATGGTCACAAGCTGATCAGCGGGTGGGGCAACAGCAGGAGGTGGAATACCAGTGTGGCGTCACGGTGCCAATCCAGCTCCGTCGCAGCGGATCGAGGCGCCCGAGAGAGTATCGACCCTGGGATGCCATCGATCGTCCTCCCGAAGCTCCGGTTCCTATGGTATCAACCTGATGCCCTGGGGACAAGGTTTCCAGGACAGGTTTCAGGGGAACCGGCACGATGGTGGTTCTGCCCCGCGACGGTGTGTTGTGCCTATCGACGACAGCGGCTCGGGCCGGGAGCCCTGATCGGTGAGCGTGCGCGGGTTTCGGCATTTTGTTCGGCGAACCGCATCCGTCGACCTCTCATACCGAGTGACCCGGCACGGTACTCGAGGGAGCGCGGGGAACCGGCGAGAGTTCGACAGAACCTCGCACTGTGCGACAGCATGACGCCTGGTATGCGCACGACGCGTCAGA
The DNA here is from genome assembly GCA_034434855.1 of Thermomicrobium sp. Classification (GTDB taxonomy): domain Bacteria; phylum Chloroflexota; class Chloroflexia; order Thermomicrobiales; family Thermomicrobiaceae; genus Thermomicrobium. The sequence goes on along the minus strand of DAOTYK010000294.1, from coordinate 3,893 downwards.
GCCAGGTTCCTGGAAGGTGTTAGATGGACCGAGAGAGGCGCCCGTACTCAACGCTGCGGTTGCGATGCAGTCCTGACGAGATCGAGTAGAGTGAACGGCGTTGGAATGAGGCACGGGTCCCTGATGAATGATGGTAGCTCGTGCTTCCGATAACGACGGCCAATCGCTCGGGAATAGGATGGGAGGGCACGATGGAGCCTGACGAACGTCGGCACGTTCCGCATACCGAGATCCATCATCTGTCACGGCGTTTTCTCGAAGCAGCTCAAGATATTCTCGTCGTCGCGCTGGTTCTCGTGTTGTTCGGCCTCATGGTCCGCACGTTGTTGATTCTCCTGAGTCACCTCTTCGGTCCTGCACTCGACTTCCGCATCGTGATCGCGGAAGTCCTCTTCATGTTGGTCATGGTGGAGCTCATGCGGCTCCTCGTCGTCTATTTGGAGGAGCACCGAGTCGCTGTGGACTTCATGGTTGAACTGGGTATCGTCGCGACGCTGCGCGAGGTGGTCCTCCGTGGGGTAGTCGAACTCGGTTGGGCACAGGTGCTCGCGATCAGCGTGTTTCTCCTCACCTTGGGAGCGCTGTTGCGGTTCGGGACGCTGCGGGTGCCGTTTCCGTCTCGACGCGCTTCGCCTCGATCGACCGACGCGCGGGGGGAGCGCAGTACGGAACCAGTACAGGTTACCGAGCCGGCGTCCCTGGCGAGGTCGAGTGCGGATCCAGAACGCGTCTCGGGGCGTTGAGCAGCGCGCCGAGTGGCAGGCGGAGTTCACCGTCCCGAAGTCGGATAGTCAATCGCTCGCCCCGTTCGAGCCGCACTTCGTACGGTGCGTCGCTCGCGAGTTCACTCGCTCGCAGTGGTCGCGGGCGGACGAGGAGAGGTGACTCGGGAGTGATCGTGCGTCGCAGCGAGATCGTCGCAGCTGACTGACGACACGCGCTGGATGACAGCTCGCCGCCTGTATCGACGATGACGACGCGCAGCTCGCCGCGCTCGAGGCAGATGGCTCCACCGTTGGGGAGTGCCTGGAGGACGAGACGCGTCGTCGCGTCGATCGGGATCACTGCTGGTTCACGGATCCATTCGAGCGATACGCCTGCTGTCTGGGCTCGTCGTTCCAGGACCGTCCAAGCGGGCTCGTTCCCTGCTTCGCCCCATACCACGATCGAGTGCGCGTTGCCTCGCTCGATGATCCCGAGTGCGCCGGGCACGTGTTCCGGATCCCATGCTGGCACGATGAGGAGTTCGAGCGGCCGCTGCCAGGGAACGGTCGAACGGTCGACGAAGTCAGCCGCATCGTTCGGGTCAGTGCCACCCCCGATCAGCACTTCGGCCCGGTCGGTGACGAGCAAGACCGAGAGGGTTCGGCCTGTTCCACCGACGAGTAGGCGATCGGTCGGGCGGAGCTGACTTGCAGCAGTTCCGAGTACGGTGCCCAGCAGGAGGCCGAGTGCCATCCAGGCGAGTACAGACTGGGCGATCGTGGAACGAAGACTGACGAGCCTCACTGCTGCTTTTCGTAATACGCGACGTCGATCGGCGACCCGCGTGGAACCCAGCTATTCCATTGCAGGGACGCACTCACCACGCCACCGTCGGGGAACTGGTCGCAGTCGAAATTCGCAATATTCTGGCGAATCTGCTCGCAACTTTGTGGTGTCACGGTGCGAACGACGAGACCAGCTCGCTGGAGTTCGACCGCGACTTCTTGATACGGTTTGCCGTACAGGTCGGGCACCTTGACGCGATCGCCGACACTGACATACACGGTGACCGTGCCACCGTTCCGCACTTGCTCGGCCGGTTCCGTTCGGATGACATACCCTTCGGGAACCGTGCGACTTCCTTCCTCGACCTTCTCGACCGTGACCGGCAGCCCCTGCAGCTGTTGGAGGACTTCGGTGTAGGGTCGGCCGGCCAAGCCGATCAAGGTGATCCACTCTGGCCCCTTGCTCACCCACACGCGGATCGTGCTGCCCTTCTCGACGAGTTGGCCAGCGGGCGGATCTTGTCGTACGATCGTCCCAGCGGGTACGACGTTATCGTAAAGCTCTTCGATCACCAGCTGGAAGTTCCCCGTTGCGGCTGCGGCTTGTGCCTGGCGCAACGTCGAGTTGACGAGATCCGGTATGCGGGCGAACTCGGGTGTCGGAGTCAGGTTCGGTGTCGGTTCAGGAGTCGGGGTCGCAGCGACGGTCGGCGACGGTTCGAGCGTCGGCGAGGGGTTCGGTTCAGTCGTCGGGCTCGGCGCAATGGCAACGGAGGTGGGTGTAGGAGCGGGCTGATCGCTGGCCCCGGTCAACGCGCGGAGATCGACCAGTTGAAAGGCGAGGACAACCAATGCGACGATGCCAGCCAGGATCGCGCTCCCCAAGAGCCATGTGGCACAGCCGATCTCTGCTGGCCGGTTCGCTGGACGGACCGGAGAACTCGCTCGCCCGCGGTGGCGAGTGGTGACTGGTCGTGACGAAGTTGCTCGGCCGGGTGCGGTTCCCGGTAGTGCAGCGTGCTGCCAATGAGCCAGTGCGTGCGCCAGGGCTCCGGCTGTCGGGAAGCGTTGGCGGGGATCCTTGGCCAGCGCGCGGAGGACGATGGCCTCGACCGCCGGGGGCAGGGAGGGAGCGAACTGCCGCGGCGGCGGAGGCGGTTCGTGCACATGCTTCATGGCGAGACCGATCGGGCTGTCCGCCTCGAACGGTAGTCGGCTGGTCAGCATCTCGTAGATGACAACGCCCAGCGAGTAGATGTCGCTGGCCGGTGTCGCTGGTTCGCCACGAGCTTGCTCCGGAGAGACGTAGTGGACCGTGCCCATGCCGAAGCCAGCTTCGGTCAGGCTGACATCGCTGATCCCTTTTGCGATCCCGAAATCGGTCACTTTCACGAAGCCGCGTTCGTCGACCAGGATGTTCTGCGGCTTGATGTCACGGTGAACGAGCCCGTGCTGATGAGCGTAATCCAGGGCAGCCGCAACCTGGCGGACGATGCGGATGGTCTCTTCGAGCGGAATCGGCGCTCGTTCGAGGATCAGCTGCTTCAAGGTCTTGCCGGGAACGAATTCCATGACGATGTAGTGGATAGCACCGTCGCGACCGACGTCGTAGACGCTGACGATATTGGGATGACTCAAGCGAGCTGCTGCCTGTGCTTCGCGCTCGAAACGCCGGAGGAAGCTCGCATCGGCGGCGAACTGTCCACGGAGCACTTTGATCGCGACTGGCCTGCCGAGGAGCAAGTCGTACCCTCGGTAGACGACAGCCATGCCACCTTCGCCGATCGGCTCGTCGAGCCGGTAGCGGTCGTTCAGGACGTGCGTGCGCACTCGCGAGCGCCTCTCACGATCGATGGTCGGGCGTGCCAACCGGCACTCACGGGGGTTATCCTACTACGGACCTCGTCTTGCCGGCCCCGCGCGACTCGTGGAGCGGCAAGCGCTTCGAGCGAGTTGCGCGGGTCATGCGGGGCACCTGTGGCAAGATGGAGTGGTGAAGCGAGACGAAGGGTGGCGAGCCATGAGTTCTTCGCTCGGATGCCGATTGGGCGAGACAGTCACTGAGCGCATCGGGCGCACGCCGCTCTTCTGTCTCCAGCGCTTGCCGGCGATTTCTGGCATCTCGGACCGCGTCCAGTTACTGGTCAAGGCGGAGTGGTACAACCCGGGTGGCTCGGTGAAAGACCGTGCTGCCTGGAGGATCGTCCGCGAGGCGCTGCGCACGGGAGCGCTCGGACCGAACCGTCGGCTCCTGGATGCAACTTCCGGAAACACTGGCATTGCCTACGCCATGCTCGGCGCAGCACTCGGGTTCGGTGTCACACTGGTGGTTCCGGGGAGCATCGGCGAGGAGCGTCGGGCCATTCTGGGTGCCTACGGCGCTGAATTGATCTACAGCGATCC
>DAOTYK010000293.1:0-2547 GCA_034434855.1 Thermomicrobium sp. | reverse complement strand
CGTGGCTCGTCACTGCCAGCGGAAGCGCCAGATGGCGGTGGCGAGCGAGCCAGCGGTCCAAGCGGCGAGCAGGAGCAGCGCGCGCCAGTGATCCGACCACGGTTCGGCTGTCCAGGCGGCATGGAGCAGGGTCACGATCGGGGTAGCCGGGAGGAACTCGGCGACCTGCCGCACGCGCTCGGGCAGGATCTCCGGTGGGAGCGCCATGCCGGAGAAGAACAGCATGGGATAGAAGACGACGAAGGCGACGACCAGTGCCGTGCGTGCGCTGGGGACGAGAGCAGCCAGCGCGAAGCCGAAGGCCATCATCGCCAGGAAGCCGAGGATCCCCGCCGCGAGGGCGCTCGGGAGGGATCCGGCAAACCGCAGCCCATAACCGAGTTCAGCGGTCAGCAGGAGGAGGCTGATGCCGAGCGCACTCAGGACGGCGCGCGCGGCGAGCTGGCTGGCGAAGAGCGCGACGGGCGAGACCGGTGCGACGGCCAGTTGGCGGAGCATGCCGCGTTCTCGGTAAGTAGCCAGCGCGATGGGGAGGTTGAAGACCGCGACCGTGGCGATGACCATCGCGATGTAGCCGGGCACGGTCAGATCGATGACGCCGAGGCCGCCGCTCTGAGGACGCGGCGCGTTGCCGTAGATGCTCCCGAAGACGACGACCAGGAGCGGCGGGAAGACGAGGGAGAAGAAGGCGCTGAAGGGTTCGCGCAACTCGAGGAGAAACTCGGTCAGTGTCAGGCGAGCGAGGCCGCGCATGACTCACTGCTCCTCTCGGGTGACCGCTGTGCCAGTGAGGGCGAGGTAGGCGTCTTCGAGTCGGCCGCTGGAGACGCGCAACTCCCGCAGGGGGACCTGGTGGTCGACGAGCGAGTGGACGACGGCGGCGACGGTGCGGTCGTCGTCGGCGTGAACGACGAGTGTCGCGTCTTCGCGTTGGACCCGGCGCACACCGGGAAGGGACTGCAGCGGCGGCAGCGGAGCGCCTTCCGGGATCCGAACGCTCACGCGTAGGCTCCCGACGACGCGGGCGATCAGGCGCGAGGGGGTATCGAGCGCGACGATGCGGCCCTGGTGGAAGACGGCGACGCGGTCGCAGAGTTCCTCCGCTTCGTCCATGAGGTGGGTGCTCAAGAGGACGGTGGTACCGCGTGCCCGGGTGGCGCGGACGAGTTGCCAGACGGCGCGACGGCCGTGCGGGTCGAGTCCGGTGCTCAGCTCGTCGAGGAAGAGGAGACGAGGGTCGTGCAGGAGGGCGAGGAGCAGGAAGAGGCGCTGCTTCTGCCCACCGCTGAGCTTGGCGACGGGGGTGCGCAGCTGCTGGCTGAGCCCGAGTTGCTCGAGGAGCGGGCGCGGATCGAGCGCCTTCGGGTAGAGGCTCGCGAACAGGGCGATCGCCTCACCGACGCGCAAGCGGTCGGGCAGCGCGCTCTCCTGCAACTGCACACCGATCTGGGGGGCCAGGCGACGGCGCTCGCGCCAGGGGTCGTGCCCGAGGACCCGGACAGTGCCGGCGTCGGGTCGGCGCAATCCTTCCAGACACTCGATCGTCGTCGTCTTGCCAGCACCGTTCGGGCCGACGATACCGAAGATCTCGCCGTCCTGAACGGTGAAGCTCACGCCCGCTACTGCGACGACCTGGCCATACGTCTTGCGCAGTTCCGCGACCTCGACGACGTTCACAGGGAGCCTCCTCTCTCGTCGGAACCGTCCTGGTCGCCAGAGGACTCAGCTGGGAGCGGCAATTGACTGCTCAAGAGCGCGACGAGTGCGGCACGATAGCGCTCGAAGGCTGCGCGACCGTCCGGCGTGAGCGCCAGAAAGGTGCGCGGCTTGCGACCGACGAACGTCTTGCGGACACGGATGTAGCCAGCTTCTTCCAAGCGCAGCAGATGGGTGCTCAGGTTGCCGTCGGTGAGGCCGAGTAGGTCGCGGAGCGCGGTGAACTCGATCTCGCTCTCCGGCGCGAGCGCGGCGAGCGCGGCCATGATGCGGAGCCGGGTGGGTTGATGGATGCGTTCATCGAGCGTCATCGCGACTGCTCCACCAGAGCCAGAGACTGCCGACTACCAGAGCACCGCCTCCGAGGAGGCCGACCGACAGCGCGAAGGGAACGGGGCCGAGGAGGAAGCCAGCGACGGCGACCGCGGTGACGAAGAGCCCGATGACAGCCATGAACCGGCTGATCCAGATGCCGTAGAGGACGTAGCCGGCCATGACAGCGGTAACCAGGACGAAGCTGGCCAGCTCGGGATCGCGCGGGAAGAGGAGCGCGGCCCACAGGACGAGATAGCCACTGGCGACAGCCCAGGAGAGCCCGATGCGGCGCCCCTGCGGGGAGCGCAAGCGGCGCGCTGCGACGAGCTGCGTACCGAAGGAGACCGCCAAGCCGAGTGTGACCAGTCCGATCCAGAGCAGGGTCAGCGCGTCGCCGGCGAGCACGAGGCTGGCCGGGTAGCCGACGAGCCAGACCAGTCCCCAGACGGCGAGGCTCGGTGCCAGCGTCCAGCGGAGGACGGCTCGACGGACAGTCTGCTGGGTGCGGGCGATGGT
>DAOTYK010000292.1:0-3695 GCA_034434855.1 Thermomicrobium sp. | reverse complement strand
CTGGCGTACCGGAACCTGCTGTTCCGGCATGAACCGAACGCGAGGGTAGACGATGGCTATCGAGGTTCGTGTACCGCAGATGGGCGAGTCGATCGTCGAGGCGGTCATCGGCGCCTGGCGAAAACGCGAAGGCGATCCGGTCAACCCAGGCGACGTGCTCGTCGAGTTGGAAACCGAGAAGGTCAACGTCGAGGTGACAGCGGACCGAACTGGCGTCCTCCAGCGCATCCTCAAGCGCGAGGGAGAAACGGTGACTGTCGGCGAGGTCATCGCGATGATCGAAGAGACCGCGCAGGTGGCTGCTCCCGTCCGAGAAGCCCCTGCCGAAGTTGGCAGAGCACCCGAGCCAGCACCGATGCCGGAGGTCGCGACGGCTGCAGCGTCGCAACCGGCGCAAACCGCCGGCGGACCAGCGGTTCGGGCGACGCCAGCGGTCAGACGACTCGCCGAGGAATACGGTATCGACCTGGCTGAGGTACCTGCTTCCGGCGAAGGCGGACGGGTCACTCGGGAGGACGTGCTCCGGTACGTTGCTCAGCGTGGAGCAGTCGCCCGACCGGCTGACGGCGCGGCTCCCCAGACAGTCGCAGCAGCCCCACCGCCAGCCGCCCCACCGGCACCAGGTGTCACACGGCCGGAGGCACCGGTTGTCTTGCCCTTCCCCACACCAGAACGCCGCGAAGAACGCATTCGGATGAGCCAGCGACGCAAGACGATCGCCCGGCGGTTGGTCGAGGCCCAGCAGACCGCAGCGATGCTGACGACCTTCAACGAGATCGACATGAGTGCCGTGATCGCGCTACGCAACCGGTGGCGCCAACAGTTCCGGGAACGCTACGGCGTGAGCCTCGGCTTCATGTCGTTCTTCACCAAAGCTGTCGTCGGCGCGTTGAAAGCGTTCCCCTTGTTGAACGCCGAGATCCAGGGTGACGAGATCGTCGTCAAACACTACTACGACATCGGAATCGCCGTCGCGACCGATGAGGGACTCGTCGTGCCCGTCGTCCGCGATGCGGACCGTAAGTCGTTCGCGGAGATCGAGCGCGAGATCGAAGAACTCGCCCGCAAGGCACGTGAGCGACGACTGACGCTCGAGGAACTGAGCGGTGGAACCTTTACGATCACCAATGGCGGCGTTTTCGGCTCCCTCCTCTCGACCCCGATTCTCAATCCCCCTCAGGTCGGTATCCTCGGGATGCACAAGATCGAGGAAAGACCTGTCGTGGTCAACGGCGAGATCGTCATTCGCCCGATGATGTACGTTGCCCTCACCTATGACCATCGGATCGTGGACGGTCGTGAAGCTGTGCTTTTCCTCGTCCGCGTCAAAGAACTCATCGAGGACCCTGAACGCCTGCTGCTCGAAGGCTGAATGCGATGAGCGTCACCGAACTGGCGTGGGCAACCACACCCAACGGTACCAAGATCGCCTACGAGCGGCGGGTCGGATCGGCTGGTCCTCCGATCCTCGCCGTGCATGGCGTTCTCGTCGGCACATCCAACTGGATTCACCAGGTGCTTCGGCTTCCTCAGTTTCGGTGGTTGCTCCCCCATCTGCGTGGGCATGGGAACAGCCCACCACCCATGCCGCATCAGACCATCGAAGAAGGTGCCCTCGACGTGGAGTCCGTCTTGCTCGCCGAGCGGATCGATCGTGCGGTCGTCTTGGGCAACTCCCTAGGAGCAACCATCGCGCTCGCGCTGACTCTGATGCGTCCCCACCGCATTCACGGGCTGGTCCTCGTCGAACCGTCTCTCCCAGCACTCGCTGGTGAAGAGGAGCGTGAGCGGCTCCGGCGCTCGGCTGCCCTGGTTCGCGAACTCCTGGCAGCAGGCCGGATCGAGGAAGCTTTGGCGCATTTCCTCGAGCCCCGCCTCGGACCGAACTGGGCAGAGAAGGCCGGTCAGCGCCGGCTCGAGGAGTGGCGACGCAATATTTTCAGTACGCCAGCCTGGATCGATGCCGTTCTCGCCTTCGACCCCGGGCCGGTTCCTCTCGCGGCGATCGATTGCCCCACGCTCCTCGTCTATGGCGCCGAGACCCAGCCAGGCTATCGCCGGACGATCTTCGCCCTCGCTGACCTGCTTCCCCACGCGCAGATCGCTGAGATCCCGCGCGCCGGACATGGTGCGCCTGTCGATAACCCCGATGCCTTCAACGAACTCCTTCTCGGTTTCCTTTCCGCGATCGAGTGGGCACCTTCTCCGGCCTGACGAACGAGCCTTCCCCGACAACGAGCGAACCGGCGCACCCGGCGACGGCGCCACTGGGCATAGGGAACTCTGGAACGAATACGCTGTGCTGTGCATTAGAATGGAGCGCGTGGCGCAGTCAGCCACGTCATCGTTTCGCGGCACCGCTGGCCAGAATGACGCGACGCAGCGCTGCAACAATCGTCGTTCGGGTCGACTGCGACGTGCGAGAGGAGCCACGCTATGCCCGTGCTGACCGGAGGTCAGGCGCTGGTCGCGCAACTGCTCGAGGAAGGGATCGAGATCGTCTTCGGACTTCCCGGCGTGCAACTCGACTGGGCCTTCGATGCCCTCTACGAGGCGCGCGACCGGATCCGCGTCATCCACACACGACACGAACAAGCCACGAGCTACATGGCCGACGGCTACGCTCGCACCACCGGCAAGGTGGGTATGTGCTTGGTCGTTCCCGGCCCAGGCGTGCTCAATGCAATGGCTGGGCTGGCCACGGCTTACGCCTGCAATTCGCGCGTCTTTTGCGTCACAGGACAAATCCCGTCGGAACAGATCGAAAAGGGGCGAGGGTTTCTGCACGAGATTCCTCGTCAGCTCGAGGCGCTCCGCTCGGTCACGAAATGGGCTGCCCGAGCGATGCATCCCAGCGACATCCCTGGACTCGTCCACCAGGCGATCGTTCAGCTGTGGAGCGGACGCCCCCGACCCGTTGCGCTCGAGATACCACCTGATGTGCTGCAGGCGACCGCTGAGGTGGAAACGATTGCAGCGACACTCCCTATCCCACCTGACGGAGATCCGGAGCTGATCGAACAGGCGGCCCAACTGCTGGGTAAGGCGCAAAGACCGCTCATCTTCGCGGGTGGCGGTGTCCTCGCCGCCGAAGCCTGGGAAGAACTGCGGGCGCTGGCTGAACTCCTAGAAGCACCAGTCGTTCTCACGATGGACGGGAAAGGCGCCCTCGACGACCGGCATGACCTCGCCCACAACATCGTCGCTGCCCGCGAACTCGTTCCAGTGTCCGATGTCATCCTCATCGTCGGCTCCCGCTTCCTTCAGCCAGCCACCTCGGATTGGGGACCCCGTCACCAAGCGGTCATTCAGATCGATATCGATCCGGAGGAAATCGGTCGGAACTATCCCCCGACGATGGGTATCGTCGCCGATGCCAAACGAGCTCTTGCGGCACTTCTGGAGCGAGTTCCACTCTACAACCAAAAACGTGATTCGCGACGAGCGGAACTGCGCGCGCTCAAGGAACGAGTCTTCGATCTGCTCTGGGAAGTCCAACCCCAAGCATCGTTCGCGATGGCGCTCCGCGAGGCACTCCCGGAAGAGGCCATCGTGGTGAGCGAGAGCACCCAGGTCGGCTACTGGACGTGGAACGCATTCCCAGTCTATCGACCACGAACCTTCATCACGTCGGGGTATCAGGGGACGCTAGGCTTCGGTTTCGCGACAGCTTTGGGGGCGAAAGCGGGCAACCC
>DAOTYK010000291.1:0-11633 GCA_034434855.1 Thermomicrobium sp. | reverse complement strand
TTCGACGTCACCGTGGAGCGGGCCGGCTCCTCGCTCTGGCGCTCATGGTGGTTCTGGGGTGCAGTCATCCTGCTGCAGATCCCGCTCTGGTGGTGGTTGTTCGGGGGCAGGACGCAAGTCCGCGGGCAGACGAAAACCCGGCCGACTCCGGCGAGCAAGCGATGACGCTGCGACGCCTTCGCCTTCTCCTCTGGATTCTCGCCCTTTCGGCGGTGGGTACCAGCGCCGGGATCGCGTGGTACCGCTGGTACGCGGCGCTGCACAGGGACACCCGGGCCCTCGAGCTGGATGGGAGACCAGCCCCAGCTTTCCAACTCCTCGACCAGGACGGTCGGCTCGTCTCCCTTGACTCCCTCGAGGGCGACCTGTTCGTGGTGACCTTCGCCTACACGACCTGCCCAGATACTTGCCCACTGACACTGCGAAGACTCGTCGCCGCGCACCAGCGCCTACCCGAGACGCTGCGCGATCGCATACGGCTTCTCGCGGTCACCGTCGACCCAGAGCGCGATACGCCCGAGCAGGTCCGCCACTACGTCGTGGCCAACGGCTTCGATCCGTCTCTCCGCTTCCTGACCGGTGAACGCGCCACACTCGAGTCCGTCTGGAGTGGCTTCGGAATTGCCGTCATGCGCCACCCGCTTCCCCACGGACAATACGAAGTCCGGCACACTGCCGTCACCTACGTCCTCGATCGCAATGGGTCACTGCGCTATCTCATTCGCGACGAGGCGCTCGAGCCAGCTCGCCTCGCCGAGCTCCTCGAGCGCCTCGTCGGATGATGCCAGTCCGCGACCCATCGGAAACCGCGCTCGACGCTCAGGTCGCCGCGAGCACGTGACCGGTCAATCCGCGATCTCGCTGGCGAACTCGTTCTCCGTCTCGGTGAGTGCCTCGTCGATGATCGTCACGATGCGATCCAGTTCCTCGTACGTGACGACCAGCGGCGGAGCGACGTGCACGATCTCCCAGACGCGCGTGAGCAACCCCTTCTCGTTCATCCGTCGTTCGAGCGCCTTGATGAAGGCGCTGTTGCGCGGCCATTTCTCCTTGGTCGTCTTGCTCTTGACCAGTTCGATCCCGCACATCAGGCCCAGACCGCGCACGTCACCGACGGTCGGGTGACGGAGCAGCTCCTTGAGCTTCTCGAGCAAATACGCACCCTTCTCAGCACTCTGCTGCACTAACCCTTCCCGCTCGAAGATCTCGAGATTCTTCAGCGCAGCCGCAGCCGCGACGGCATGCCCACCGAAGGTGAGCAAGTGACCGAGTGGTACTTCCTTCTGCTCCTGGAAGATCTGGAACACACTGTCGCGGACAGCGACCGCACCCATCGGAGCATAGCCGGAAGTGATGCCCTTGGCCATCGTCATCAGATCCGGAACGACCCCGAAGTGCTCAGCCGCGAACAGCTTCCCGGTGCGACCGAAACCATTGATCACCTCGTCCATGATCAAGAGAACACCGTACTTGTCACAGATCTCACGCAAACGCTGCCAGTACTTGGGCGAGGGCACGTGGACACCGTTCGAGGTCGAGATCGGCTCGCCGATCACCGCCGCGACCGTCTCCGGATCCTGGTAGAGGATCTCCTGCTCGACGTAGTTGGCGCACATCAGATCGCCTTCCTCGCCTTCCAATCCGAAGTCGTTGCGGTATCGGTTGGGCGAGGGGACATAGTACACGCCATACATGAAGGGCCCGAAGAACTTCTCGTTACGCGACTGTGTCAAGGACATCGCCCCGTACGTCATGCCGTGGTAGCTGCCTCGCCGAGCGATGATCTTGTACCGTTTGGGAAATCCGCGCATCGCCTGGACTTGCTTGGCGATCTTGATCGCGCTTTCCACCGCCTCCGAGCCACCGGAGCAGAAGAAGACGCGATTCAGATCGCCAGGCAAACGGAGCGCAAGCTCGTGTGCCAAGCGCACCGTCGGGACCGTCGTATGGTTAGCGGACGAGACGTAGGCGAGCTTGGCCGCCTGCTCCGCCATCGCTTCGGCGATCTCCTTGCGCCCGTGTCCAGCATTCACCACCCAAAGCCCGGACAACCCGTCGATGAATTCGCGACCGTAGACGTCGACCAGCGTGCTCCCGTAGGCGCGTTCGAAGACGCGAAAACCTCGCTCCTCCGCGAGACGGATCCACTCGGCGGAATGGATCCAGACATGCTTCAGCGCTTCCTGCTCGAAATCCGGTGCGGTGCGTGGCTCCGGATGCACCGCCGCGACCTCAGTCATACGACACCCCCTGAATGAAATCCATCGTGACGGCCGAGCAGCCGTCGTCTCCAAGGATGCGGACACGAACAGGGACGTTCCGAGAACCCCGTCTCCACCGTTCCGCACGGCTGTAGTCTCACACAGTGCACCGAAGTCGGCAAGGGGGTTCGTTCAGGGAACACTATCGGCACAGCGCCACCGCTGTGATACCTGAAACGTGCACCTCGAAAGAGCTCATCGCTCGAAGAGCGAAGAGGGATCCGCTACGGCTTCCTTCGGCTAGGCTGCGCACTCGCCTCGGACAGGCCGGACCAGCAACGACGAGCAGTCGGCATTCCACTGCTCACCCCGTCATTCCGAACCTGCGGGCTGAGCTTCGCACAGCCGTCGCGCACGCGGTGGCCTTGCCCAGCTGCACCGCCGCGGCCGCTGGCTACTGACGCCGGAGCTGAGCGGTCGCAGACGCAGCGGAACGACTCGCCCTCGATCATCGCTGACCTCTTGCGCACCGCTCATGGTCCTGCTATAGTGTGAAGCTGAAGTCCTCGCGGTGAGCCCACGCAACGGTGCGCGGGCTTGTAGAGGAGGGAATAGAATGGCTGCATCGCTGCGGCGAACCAGCATCGTACCGATTTTGCACCTCACGACTCGTCTTCTTCTCCTCGACGAAGGTACCTCCAGTCGTCGACCTTGCCAGAGGACAAGGTAACGCGATCGCTGACGATCCTGATGGCACGCTGATTGGTGCATCAGCGTCTGCAGGATCGGTTCATACTCGCTGTTTTCCAGTCGATCTGGGAAAAGGTGCTGCGTCGCTCGTTCTCGGAGAGCGACAACCTCGCTGCAGAGGGAAGGAGAAACGAACGCGATGAAGCGTCTGAGCGTCGAGGAGTTGGCGGGAGCCGCACCACTCTATAGCCCGGCATACGAGCATGATGCGTGTGGCACCGGGTTCGTGGCTGATCTCGCTGGCCGGGCGAGTCACCAGATCGTCGAGTACGCGCTCGAAGCTGTCGTCAATCTGACGCATCGTGGAGCCGTCTCCGCTGATGCCAAGACAGGTGACGGAGCAGGGATCACCGTCCAGATTCCCCGCAAGCTTCTCCTCCGCGAACTCGCGCGGCTGGGTGTCGAGGCAGTCGATCCAGCCGATCTGGCTGCCGGTCTCGTCTTCTTACCAGCTGACAACGACGACCTGGCTCTCCGCTGCAAGGACGAGCTGACCAGCGCGCTGCGACGGCAAGGTATCGATGGGATCTGGTGGCGGGTCGTTCCGACCGATCCCGGGGTACTCGGCGAGCAGGCGCGCGCCACGATGCCACGCATCGAGCAAGTGATCGCGCTGCGCCCGGTCGGCTGTGACGAGATGGAGTTCGAGCGTCGGCTCTACCGAGCACGGCGGCGTGCCGAGCAGGCTGCCAAGGAATTCGGTGCCCAGAGCTTCTTCGTTCCGTCGCTCTCCTGCCGGACGATCGTCTACAAGGGCCTCTTCGTCGCCCGCGACCTCGGCACGTTCTACGCCGATCTCCGGGACCCGGACATGGAGAGCGCGCTGGCGCTGTTCCACCAGCGCTACAGTACGAACACCTTCCCCACCTGGCAGCTGGCACAGCCGTTCCGGCGTATCGCGCATAACGGCGAGATCAACACGTTGCAAGGTAACCGGAACTGGATGCGAGCCCGCGAGCCGGAACTCTCCTCACCGCTGTGGGGAGAGTCCCTCGCCGAGCTTTTCCCGATCATCGATCCGGACGGCTCGGACTCGATGAGTCTCGACCAGGTCCTCGAATTCCTCGAGCTCTCGGGGCGCGACATCGTCCACGCGGTGGCAATGCTCATCCCGGAAGCCTGGGAAAACATGGACGATCTGGACCCGGCCATCCGAGCCTTCTTCGACTACCACGCCGGGCTCATGGAGCCGTGGGATGGACCGGCAGCCATCGCGTTCACGGACGGTCGCGTCGCCGGTGCCGTCTTGGATCGGAACGGCCTGCGACCAGCCCGGTACTCGATCACCGAGGACGGACTCGTGGTTCTCGCGAGCGAGACGGGTGTGATCGACCTGTCCGGCCGAAAGGTGATCGAGCGGGGGCGACTCGGCCCGGGTCAGATGTTGGTCGCCGACACGATCACGGGAACGGTGTATCGGAACGAGGAAATCAAGCGGCTCTTGGCCACCCGCAAACCGTATGGCGAGTGGCTGACGCAGTATCGTCTCTCCTTGGGTAGCGCACCGGTCGATGGAAACGGTCACGAGATCGACGAGCAGAGCTGGCTCCGTCGTCAAGTGGCGTTCGGCTTCACTGCCGAGGACCAGCGGTTGGTCGTTCATCCCATGGCAGTGGAGAACAAGGAGCCCCTTTGGTCGATGGGAGACGACACACCATTGGCCGTCCTGTCCGAGTTCCCTCGACCGCTCGCCCATTTCTTCCGTCAGCGCTTCGCCCAGGTGACTAATCCTCCGATCGACTCGTATCGCGAAAAGCTGGTCATGTCACTCGACGTCCATCTCGGGCCGTGGCCGAATCTGCTGATCGAGCTACCCGAACATGCGCGCTTGCTGCATCTGCGCAGCCCGTTCCTTGCGGAGGATCAACTGGCCGCGCTCGCCAATCACCCGGTACTGCGAGCCCGGACGCTCGCTGCTATCTTCCCCGCCACCGACGGACCAGCGGGACTCGAGCAGGCGCTCGAACGACTCCTGAAGGAGGCAGAACGAGCGATCGACGAAGGCGCGAGCATCCTGATCCTGAGCGATCGTGCCGTCGATGAGGCACACGCACCGATCCCGATGCCATTGGCGGTCGGTGCGCTCCACCATCACTTGATCCGGATCGGCAAACGCTTGCGCGCCTCGCTCGTCTGCGAAACCGGGGATGTCTGGGATGTCCACCAGGCAGCCGTGCTCATCGGCTACGGAGCCGCTGCCGTGCATCCGTATCTGGCGCTCCACGTCGCCCGCAGTTTCGCAGGAAGCCGTGGTGCTGAGCATCTCTCCCCGGACCAGCTGGCCAAGAACTACCTCAAGCAACTCGACGCAGGCCTGCTCAAGATCATGTCCAAGATGGGCATCTCGACGTTGGCCAGCTACCAGGGTGCCCAGTTGTTCGAAATCCTCGGGTTGGACCGATCCGTGGTCGATCGGTACTTCACCGGTACGCCCTCGCGGCTGGGCGGACTGGACCTCGCGGGGATTGCCGAGCGTGCACTCGCACGGCACCGCGCAGCCTTCACTGCGCCGTTGGACAAGCTGCCCGACTGGGGGTTCGTCCGATTCCGCAAGGACGGCGAATACCATGCCTTCAGCCCGACGAACGTGCGCGCGCTGCAGCAGGCGGCGCAAACCGGCGATCGCGATGCGTACCGCCAGTACGTGCACCTCGTGCAGCACCGCCGGCCAGCTACGTTGCGCGACCTCCTCACCTTCCGCCCTACCGAGCCGATTCCATTGGAGGAAGTCGAGCCTGCTGAAGAGATCCGCAAGCGATTCGTCGTCACGGCGATGTCGCTCGGCGCCCTCTCGCCAGAGGCACACCGCACGCTGGCGATCGCGATGAACCGGATCGGTGCGCGGTCCAACTGCGGTGAAGGTGGTGAGGATCCGGATTGGTACTACGAGAACGGCAGCGATGTGCCGCACAACAAGATCAAGCAGGTAGCTAGTGGCCGATTCGGCGTAACCGCCGAATACCTCGTTCGTGCCGAGGAGCTGGAGATCAAGATCGCCCAGGGATCCAAGCCGGGCGAAGGCGGTCAGCTTCCTGCCCACAAAGTCACGGCGATCATTGCACGATTCCGTCACGCCATTCCAGGCATCCAACTCATTTCCCCGCCACCACACCACGACATCTACAGCATCGAGGACCTGGCCCAGCTCATCTACGACCTCAAGATGGTCAATCCACGGGCGCGCGTTGGCGTCAAGCTGGTGGCCGAGGCCGGAGTCGGGACGATCGCTGCTGGCGTCGCCAAGGCGCACGCCGACTACATCCTGATCAGCGGGCACAGCGGCGGAACCGGAGCATCCCCCCTCTCGTCGATCAAGTTCGCCGGCGTGCCATGGGAACTCGGGCTCGCTGAGACGCAACAGACGTTGGTACTCAACGATCTGCGGAGTCGCGTCCGTTTGCGGACCGATGGCGGCTTGCAGACTGCACGCGACATCATCATCGCTGCCCTGCTCGGCGCAGAAGAGTTCGGCTTCGGCTCGGCGGCACTGGTCGCCATCGGATGCGATATGGCTCGCCAATGCCACCTCAATACGTGTCCGACTGGTATCGCCACGCAGCGCGAGGATTTGCGGAAGCGGTTCGCCGGTAAGCCGGAACACGTCATCAATTACTTCACACTCCTGGCCGAAGAGGTGCGCGAGTACTTGGCGATGCTCGGTGCGCGGCGTCTCGACGACATCGTTGGGCGTGTCGAACTCCTCGCGGTGCTCGAGCAGCTCGATGGACCGGCAGCGACACTCGATCTGACGCCGCTGCTCGCGCCACCACCCGATCCGACCGCACCGCGACGTTGTCTCTACGACCGCAATATCTTCCACGATCTCACCGGCCCCGCCCTCGACGAGTGGTTGGTCGAGCGAGCGCGCCCAGCTCTCGAACAGCGGCAGCCCGTCCGCATCGCTGCGACCGTGCGCAATCATCACCGCGCCGTCGGCGGCCGGCTGGCTGGCGAGCTGAGCTGGCGCTTCGGTCGCGACCATGCGCCGGACGACTTGATCACGGTCGAGCTCACGGGTCAAGCTGGACAGAGCTTCGGCGCCTGGTGTTGGCACGGATTGACGCTCGTCCTGACCGGGGAAGCGAACGACTACGTCGGGAAGGGTATGGGTGGTGGCACGATCGTCGTGCGTTCTCCGGAGCCACCAGCTGATCCCACGCGTCCCCATGTTCTGGTCGGCAATACCGTCCTGTATGGTGCCACTGGTGGGAAGCTCTTCGTCGCCGGCCAAGCTGGTGAGCGGTTCGCGGTTCGGAACTCCGGTGCGGTAGCGGTCGTCGAAGGGGTCGGAGATCACGGCTGTGAATACATGACCGGCGGAGTGGTCGTCGTCCTCGGTCCGACGGGACGCAACTTCGCCGCCGGTATGACCAACGGGTTGGCGTTCGTCTTCGATCCGGAAGGCGTCTTCCCGACCCGACTGAACCGCGATTATGTCCAGCTCCAGCGCTTGAGTGACGAAGACGACGAACTCCTCCGTTCGCTCATCGCCCAGCATGTCGCCTTGACCGGGAGCCACCGCGGGCGAGAGATCCTGGAGCGCTGGGCAGAACTTCGTAGCGCGTTCTGGAAAGTGGTGCCCCATCCGCCAATCGAGGCGGTCGAGGAACGCCCAGCGCGTCGCGCCCGCGAGCGCGCGGTCGAGGCCCAAGCCGTTGCAGACTGACCTCCCATCCATCCCATGCCGCAACCGGCCCCCGGGAACATTCCCGGGGGCCGGTTGGTGGGTGGGGATGAGGTCGTCTGCTCGATCAAGCCACCGGCGTGACGGCTGCTTCATCGCGCTCGCCTGTTCGGATGCGATAGACCCGCTCGACCGGGAGGACGAAGATCTTGCCGTCACCGACTTCCCCGGTGCGTGCCGCACTCAGAATGGCACGCACCGTCGGCTCGACGAAATGGTCGGACACGCCGATGTCGAGCCGAATCTTGGGAGAAAGCTCCATCTTCACGGTCATGCCACGATACGTTTCCACTTGCTCCGTCTCTCCACCGTGTCCTTGGGCAGCCGAGATCGTTAGTCCACGCACCTCAGCCCGGAACAGCGCTTCCAGAACGTCGTTGAGCTTCTCTGGTCGGATGATGGCGACGATCAGCTTCATGCGCTGCCTCCCATCTTCTCGGCGACCGCCCCTGAGCGCGCGGTCACCTCGCTCGTCCGGTTGAGCGGCAAGAGCAACACCGCCCCCTCTCCAGTCGTGTAGGCCTGCTCGCCATGCTCGGTGACGTCCAAGCCGACGCGCTCAGCTGCGTCCGCAACGCGGAGCGGTGTCACCAGTG
Organism: Thermomicrobium sp.; assembly: GCA_034434855.1. GTDB lineage: Bacteria > Chloroflexota > Chloroflexia > Thermomicrobiales > Thermomicrobiaceae > Thermomicrobium. The sequence goes on along the minus strand of DAOTYK010000291.1, from coordinate 3,402 downwards.
CGATCGCCCGCAAGATGACGAACGTGCCAGCTGCACTGTATGCGATGACCGCGAGCACAGCGACCGCTTGAATCAGCAGTTGCAGCGGGTTGCCGAAGAGCAGCCCGTTCGCGACTCCGTTCCACGACTCCTGCGCGAAGACACCTGTCAACAATGCTCCGGTCAGTCCCCCGACACCATGCGCCGCAAAGACATCGAGCGAATCATCGAGCCGTGTTCGGACTCGCCACAGCAACGCGAAATAACTCGGAAGGGCAGCCAGCGCCCCGATCACCACCGCCGACAACGGCGAGACGAATCCAGCAGCTGGAGTGATGGCCACGAGACCGACAACGATCGCCGTCGCGAGCCCCACAGCCGTCGCCTTGCCGCTCCGCACGAGGTCGAGAATCATCCAGACCAGCGCGGTTGCCATCGGCGCCAGCATGGTGTTCGCGAAGGCGAGTCCGGCGATCTCGTTTGCCCCGAGCGCACTCCCTGCGTTGAATCCGAACCAGCCGAGCCACAACAGCAGCGCACCCAGCAAGACGAACGGAATATTGTGTGGAAGGATAGCCTGACGACCGTAATCGCGTCGGCGACCGAGGACCAGCGCACCCACGACAGCTGCGATACCAGCATTGATATGCACCACTGTTCCACCAGCGAAATCGAGGGCTCCCAGGTCGGCGAGCCAGCCACCTCCCCAGACCCAATGCGCGATCGGAGCATAGATCGCAATCGCCCAGAGACCGAGGAATGCCAGGTAGGGTCCAAAGCGCATCCGTTCCACGAGCGCTCCCGAAATGAGCGCAGCGGTGATGATGGCGAAGGTTCCTTGGAAAGCCATGAACAGCACGTGTGGGATCGCGCCAGACACTTGGAGGTCGACCCCACGCAGCAGCGCGTGCGAAAGACCTCCGACCAGCGGCCACCCGGCGGAAAAGGCGAGCGAGTAGCCGAGCAGCGCCCACGCGAGTCCCACGACGGAGACCGCACCGAAACTCATCATCAGCGTGTTGAGAACGTTCTTGGAGCGAACGAGCCCGCCATAGAAAAACCCTAATGCCGGGGTCATCAAGAGGACCAACGCTGTCGCAACCAGCATCCAGGCGACCGCACCCTCGCTCATCGTCGAGCTCCTTCCTGCTGCCTCATCGCAGCGACCACCGAATCCGTCGCCTCTGAGCCTCGAGACGAGACGCTGATGGCGGTCCGCGCTGTCGCCCGATGCGTTCGATGGACATCATCGCTCCTCTCCCATCGTGCACGATACCGGGAGGGAGACCACGCTGACCGCAGCACCGTGCGCAACGTGCACCGTGTCACTTATGCACGCAGCACAAAGCGTCGAACAGGCTCGGATGAGGTGGTCGAGGGGGTTGCTCGTGCCGAACTCGAGAACAGCGCGAACGCAGCGATCGTTCGCGCGCTACACTGTGCTCTTCGGGAGACTCTGATGGAGATCGATCGGACAACAGACACCGACCGCGTGCTGGACCAGTGGCGACTCGCACCGTTTCATCTGGGATCGTTCATCGGCCCCTACACCGGTGCGAGTTTCCCGGTTTTCTTCCCACTCCTGCAAAGCGTCTTCGGCGTCGACCGCGCGGCTCTCTCCATGATCGTCCCTGCGTACCTCGCGACATTCGGTCTGTGCCAATTCTTCTCCGGCACGATTTCCGACCTCACCTCGCGGCGCGCGACCATCCTGGCAGGTTTCGTCAGCTTCGGTTTCGCCGCACTCGTCTGCGCCCTGGCTCCGAACCTGCCAGTCTTTCTGCTGGGTTGCGTCTTGCTCGGCGTCGCCAATGCGTTCACCACACCGATCCTGCTGGCAACCTTGGGCGACACCTTGCCGACCCAACGCCTCCCTCGCACGGTCACCATCTTTTCCGCTGCCAACCAAGCTGGTCATCTCCTCGGGCCGCTCGTGGCAGGTCTCCTCGTGGCCTGGTCATGGCGTCTCTTCTTCGTCAGCGCCACGTTTCTCAGCTGGGTTGTCGGACTCTGGCTTCTCGGCTGGTTCGCCCGCTTCGGCTGTGCCGTCCCACAGCGCCCACGCTACGCCTCGATGCGGGCTGCACTGCGCGACCTCGTCCAGGCACTCGACCGAGCGACCGCCCGCGTGGTCGCACTAGCCTTTCTCGCCAACGCGGCGATCATGGGGACCGCCTACTTGCTCGGGCAAGCCTTGCGCGATCTGTGGCAGTTGGACTACGCACTGATCGGGCTGATCGTCGCGCTCTATGGTGTGGGGGCGATCTTGTTCGCCCCAGTAACGGGTGTGCTGTTGGAGCGCCTCGGGACGCAACGGAGTGCGGCGATCGGTCTCGCGAGTGTCGCGACGACGATCGTGCTGATGGCAGCCGCACCGAATCCGGCGTTGTTCGCCCTCGCCTACCTGGGGCTCGGTCTCGCCGCGATGCTGACCTGGACGACCTTCAGCATCCTCGCGGTCGAGGCGGCACCGACCCATCGCGGCACCACATCGGCCTACTTCCTCGGAGCGCGGTTCTTGGTCCAGGGTCTCGCTCCGGCGCTCTATACGCCGGTCTACGGCACCCTCGGACCACGCGCCATGTTCGCACTGTCTGCCGTGCTCGCCCTCGCCGCCTTCCTGCCGCTCCGCCTCCTCCGCCCGTCACTCGCATCGCCCTCTGCTGCGACAGCCGCGCACAGCGATCACTCGGCTTCCTGCGCTAACCGCTGTAACTCGTAGAGCGTGGTCAGCGCCTCGAGCGGCGTCATTCCGTCGAGCTCCAGCGAGCGCAGCCGTTCCAAGACAGGATGCGGCGGGCTAAAGAGCGTGAGCTGGATCGTGAGCGGCACCTCCTTGGCCATGCTTTGGCGTCGCCGCGTGCGCTCACCGCTCCGTGCCGATTCGAGCTCCTCCAGGATTTCCCGTGCCCGACGAACCACCGCGTGGGGCAAGCCAGCCAGCTGGGCCACATGGATCCCATAGCTCTTGTCCGCTCCACCCCGCACGACTCGGTGGAGAAAGACGACGCGATCACCCTCTTCCAGGACATCCATGCGGTAGTTGCGGACTCGTGGCAAGAGGCGCTCGAGTTCTGTCAACTCGTGGTAGTGCGTCGCGAAGAGCGTTCGGCAGCCGAGTCGTGGATGGTTGTGCAAATATTCCACCACCGCACGAGCGATCGCCAAACCATCATACGTACTCGTTCCCCGGCCGACCTCGTCCAAGACGACGAGCGAGCGGTGCGTCGCTTGGCGCAGGATCGATGCCGTCTCGACCATTTCCACCATGAAGGTACTCTGACCGGCCGCGATGTCGTCCTGGGCGCCGATGCGGGTGAAAATGCGATCCACGAGCCCGATCCGGGCGAACTCGGCGGGCACGAAAGAACCGATCTGCGCCAAGAGCACGATCAGTGCGACTTGACGGAGAAAGGTCGATTT
>DAOTYK010000290.1:0-1890 GCA_034434855.1 Thermomicrobium sp. | reverse complement strand
TGCACACCCAATGGCCGCAGAGCGTCCAGCACGGCATTGACGATGGCTGGTGGGGCAGCTGTGGTGCCTGCTTCTCCGATCCCCTTGACTCCGAGCGGGTTGATCGGACTCGGTGTTTCCAGGTGTGCCGTCTCGATGGAGGGCACCTGTGCGGCACGTGGAACCACGTATTCGAGGAAGTTTTGGGTCAAGAGCTGTCCGTTCTCCGAGTAGACAATTTCCTCGTACAACGCCTGTCCGATCCCCTGCGCGACGCTCCCGTGAATTTGTCCCTCAGCTAGGAGCGGATTCAACAGACGTCCACTGTCATCGACAGCAAGATAGCGAAGAATCGTGACGAGCCCGGTCTCTGGATCGACTTCTACCATCGCGAGGTGCACGCCAAAAGGGACGTTCCGACGACCAGGATTGAAGAAGCGTGTCGCCTCCAGCCCCGGTGCGATTCCGCCCGGGGGACCCTCCATGACGTACGCCAGGCGGGCGATCTGTTGCCAGGATAGTGTGCGATCGGGGCTACCTCGCACCGAGAAGTAGCCATCGCGGTACTCGAGGTCCTCCGGAGCGACTTCGAGGAGGTGCGCAGCGATGTGGAGAGCCTTCTCCAAAACGTCCCCTGCGGCCAAGTACGCGGCTGAGCCGCCTAGTGCTGTGCTGCGGCTACCGAAGGTGCCGATCCCCTGCTGAATGGCAGCCGTGTCGCCCGTGACCACACGGATACGCTCGAGCGGGAGCTGGAGAACCTCACCGACGACTTGAGCGAGCATTGTGGTATGCCCTTGCCCACTCGGGGCGATGCCGCAAAGAACCGTCACAGTGCCATCGGGGTGCGCACGGACCGTTGCTGACTCCCAACCCGGACCCGAAAGTTCACAGAAAGCAGCGATGCCGATTCCGATCAGGCGGCCGGTGGATCGCAGGCGCGCTTGTTCTCTTCGAGCACCAGCATAGTCGAACCTCCGAAGTGCTTCCGCCAAAACAGCTGGGTAATTGCCACTGTCGTACGGCACGCCGGTCGGCGAACGGTACGGGAAGTCCTCTGGGTGGAGGAGATTGCGTTGTCGGACAACCACCGGATCGAGCCGGAGGCGACTTGCTGCCGCGTCCATCAGCCGTTCCAGCAGGTACGATGCTTCTGGCCGACCAGCCCCGCGGTACGCTGCTTGCGGCGTCGTATTGGTGACGACACAGCGGACGGAGAGCCGCAGATTGGGGATCCGATAGGGGCCTGCGATAGCCAGACCAGTCAGGACCGCAGTCGGACGAGTCGGGGAGGCGTTCCATGCCCCGAGATTACTGAGGAGGCGAACATCGAGAGCGAGCAGAGTCCCATCGTGTCGAAAGGCTGCCCGCACGAATTGCTGTTGATCGCGGCCGTGATTCGTGGCGTGGACACTCTCGGTCCGCGACTCGGTCCACCTGATCGGCCGCTGGAGTCGCCACGCCAGCGCGGCGACCAGGACGTATTCCGGGTAGAGACCACCTTTGGCACCGAATGCACCGCCGACATCCGGCGTCACGACGCGGATCGAATGTTCGGGCATACCGAGTACGCTGGCGATACCAGCACGCAAGGTGTGGGGCGTTTGCGTCGAGGCCCAAACGGTCAGCTGGCGGTGAGCAGGATCGACAGTAGCCGCCGCTGCTCGGGGTTCCAAGAATGCAGCGTAGACGCGCTGGTTCAAGAGTTGGAGCTCGATGATCGCGTCCGCGCTGCGAAAGGCAGCGTCGACATCGCCGACCGTGAGATCCCAACGGAATGCCTCGTTATCCGGCCAATCGGGATGAAGTCGCGGCGCATCGGGGGCGAGGGCTGCTTTCGGGTCGATGACAGCCGGGAGTTCCCGGTACTCGACGAGTACTTCGGCTGCCGCCTCTTCAGCTGCGGAACGA
>DAOTYK010000289.1:0-12128 GCA_034434855.1 Thermomicrobium sp. | reverse complement strand
CGATCCTCGAGCGGGAGCCGTCGTTACCTTCACCGGTACCGTGCGTGACCACGCTCGCGGCAAACGCGTCCTCTACCTCGAATACGAGGCCTATGCGGAAGCCGCACTCGAAACGTTCGCGCAGATCGCCGGGGAAATCCGGCAACGCTGGGACGTGCTCGGTATCGCGATCGCTCACCGCACCGGACGCGTCGACATCGGCGAAGCCAGTGTCGTCATCGCGGTGTCTAGTGCGCATCGCGCGGAAGCGTTCGAGGCCTGCCGCTACGCGATCGAGCGCCTCAAGCAGGTCGCACCGATCTGGAAGAAGGAAGTGTACGAGGACGGTGAGATCTGGGTCGGGAGCGAGGCGCTCTACCAAGAACTTTTCGCTCGTCGCGCCGCGGAGCCTTCAGCTCAAGCCGAGTGACGAGGGATCTCAACGCACCTGTCCGTGCACCGGACTACGCAGGATCGCACGGAGCCGCTCGCCGGGCCGGTATGGCTCAGCCCGCGGTGGTACGATCAGGTAGGCATTCGCTCCGACGACCGAAAGCAAGCGGGCTGACGACTGCGGCCCGGTATTGCGGGCGAACAGTGTCCCTGTCTCGTCGCACCAGACGATCGCCCGCTGGTACTCGATGCGATCCCCCGGTTCGATCGGATGGGCGAGCACCACGGTAACCGGTTCCGGGACGACCGGCTGCTGCCCGGTCATCGCCCGCAACGCTGTCATGACGAAGATCTCGAAGCCGACGAGCGCCGAGACGGGGTTACCCGGCAAGCCGAATAGGAGCGTCCGGCCAGCCGTCACGAAGTGGAACGGCTTACCCGGCTTCATGAAGAGCCGCTCGATGTGAACGGTGCCGAGCGTGCGCAGTGCTGCACTGATCAAGTCGCGTTCCCCGACCGACACACCGCCGGAGGAAATGACGACATCGCTCTCCGCGATTCGCTCTCGCAGGAGTTCGGTCAGGCGCTCCACATCGTCGGGGCCTCGCCCCGCCCAAACCACCTCGGCACCGGCCTGCCGCAACGCTGCGACCAGCATGAAGCGGTTCGAATCGCGGATCTGGCCGGGACCGAGCGGCTGTCCAGGATCGACCAACTCGTCGCCGGTGCTCAACACGGAGACACGCGGTCGGCGTGAGACACGGACACGCGCGAGACCCAAGCTCGCCGCGAGACCGATCTCCGCTGGTCCGAGCACTGTCCCGGTCGGCACGATCAGTTCGCCACGGTGCACGTCCGCCCCGACCGGCCGCACGTTCTCGCCCGGACGGACCTCCTCCCGCCGAATCACGATGTGATCGTCCACGACCTCGACATCCTCCACCGGGACGACTGCGTCCGCGCCTGCCGGCAAAGGCGCTCCAGTTGTGATGCGCACCGCTGTCCCCGGAGTCACCGTGACATCCGTGACGTGGCCAGCGAACTGTTCGCCGATCACTTCGCGCCACGGTGAGGTATCGTCGTGGATCACCGCGTAGCCATCCATCGTCGCGGCAGGAAAAGGCGGATGGTCCTCCGGCGCATACAGCGGTTCGGCCAGCACGCGCCCAGCCGCATCCACGAGATCGACCACTTCGCTCGGGAGACGCTGGACGTGAGCGAGAATGATGTCGAGCGCTTCTTGTGGGGTCAACATCCGGCTCGTTCGCTGCATACCGTGCTCCTCGCCGACCGCTATCGGCACGAAAGCGATTCTATCCTACACTTCTCCCGGAGCGAAGGCGGCTCCACCCCCACAGGCTGACTTCTCCGCACCCCCTCGCCACGTCCACCGGTTGGGGGCCGCAGCTCCACCGACGCGAACAGCAGCGGAGCGCGCGACGTGAACAGCACCACCGCTTTGCTCCACCACAGCAGAATGGGACGAGACCAGTTTGCCGATTCGGCCACGAAGACCAGCGAGTTCGAGAGGGGATTGCGGTAGCAGCCGTTTCCACCGTATCATTAGAGAATGAAACGATCACTCCTCCCCCAGCGGGCGATCGCGCGATCGAGGTGAAATGGCGACAGCGGTACCGCGTGAAAGCGACCACGAATCTCACTCCCAGGACACCCCGGTCGTCGGGCCGAGCGACGAGCCGGTATGGGAGGACGTCGCTCCCGAGTTCCTCAAGCGGCTGCCGAATGCCGATCTCGAGCTGATCTTCCGTGCATTCGAGCTCGCTCGGTCAGCCCATGCCGGGATGCGCCGGCGCTCCGGTGAGCCGTACCTGTCCCATCCTCTGGCGGTCGCGCTGATCCTGGCCGACTTGCAACTGGATCAGGAGACGATCGCCGCTGCGCTGTTGCACGATGTGCTCGAAGACACCGACGTCACGCTCGAGCAACTCCGAGAGCGATTCGGTCCGCGGGTCGCTCGCCTGGTCGATGGTGTCACGAAGCTCGGTAAGATCCGCTTGAGTCCGGAGAACGAGCCGGTCAGCCTCGAACGCGAGAAGCTTCGCCAGGCGGAGAGTCTCCGCAAGATGCTCCTGGCCATGGCTGAGGACGTCGGCGTCGTCCTCATCAAGCTCGCCGATCGTCTCCACAACATGCGGACATTGGAACATTTGCCGCCTGAAAAGCAGCGTCGCATCGCGCGCGAGACGATGGAGATCTATGCTCCGCTGGCGAACCGACTCGGTATCGGCCAGCTCAAGGCGGAACTCGAGGATCTCGCTTTCAGGTATCTCGAGCCGCAGACCTACGAGACGATCGCACGCGCACTCGAGTCGCGGGGGCACGATCGCGAGCAGTATCTCCAGGAAGTGATCGAGCAGGTCAAGCACGCCCTCGCTGATGCCGGCATTCGGGCGGTCGTGACCGGGCGCGAGAAGCATATCGCGTCGATCGCTCGCAAGATGCGCGAGAAGCAGCGCAACTTCGACGAGATTTACGACGTGCTGGGGATCCGCGTCATCGTCGACGAGCAACGCGATTGCTATGCCGCGCTCGGCATCATCCACGGTATGTGGCATCCGATCCCGGGCCAGTTCGACGACTACATCGCCAATCCGAAGGAGAATCTCTACCGTTCCCTGCACACAGCAGTGATCGGCCCGCGCGGTATCCCGCTCGAAGTACAGATCCGGACCCATGAGATGCACCGGGAAGCCGAGTACGGGATCGCCGCTCACTGGCGCTACAAAGAGCAGCTGAAACCCGATAGTGGCGATCGGTCGATCGAGGCCAAGATCGCGTGGTTCCGCCAGATCCTCGAGTGGCGCGACGAACTGCTCGATGCCCAAGAGTTCGTCGACTCGGTCAAACAGGATCTCCTGCCGGAAATGATCTATGTCTTCACCCCGAAAGGGGATGTCGTCGAACTGCCGGCGGGTGCGACACCGATCGACTTCGCCTATCGCATCCATACCGAGGTCGGGCACCAGTGTGTGGGCGCCAAGGTCAATGGACAGATCGTGCCGCTCAATTACAAGCTGCAGAACGGCCAGGTCGTGCAGATCATTACCTCCAAGTCGCGCACTGGTCCGAGCCGCGACTGGCTCATCCCCAGCAATGGGTACGTCACGACGGCCTCAGCGCGCGAGAAGATTCGCCAGTGGTTCCGCAAGCAGGAACGCGAGGAGAACATCGCGCACGGCCGCCATCTCCTCGAGCAGGAACTGCGACGCCTCGGTGTGGAGATGAAGCTCGAGGATGTTCTCAAGCTCTTCCCCCGTTACCAAAAGCTCGAGGATTTCTTGGCGGCTATCGGCTACGGTGCCATCACGCCCCAACAACTCGCCGCCCGCATCGCCGAACACGAGGACCAGCGCACACGAGCGAGCGCAGCTCAGTCTCCGGCCCAAGCACCACCGCTTCAGGTGACCGGCCTCCGCGACCTGCTGACCCGGCTCGCGAATTGCTGCAAGCCGGTCTACGGCGACCCGATCGTCGGTTTCATCACGCGCGGACGCGGGATCACCGTACACCGCGCCGATTGCCCGAACATTCTGCATACCAACGAGCCGGAACGGGTCATCCCCGTCAACTGGGGAGAGACACCACAGCAGTACCCGGTGACGATCCGCATCGAGGCGTGGGATCGAGTCGGACTCCTCCGCGATATCACGACGCTGGTCGCTGACGAAGGACTCAATGCCCTCTCTGTCCTCACCAATGTGCACGAGGATCGCACCGTGACGATCCTCATGACGCTCGAAGTGACCAGCGTGCAGCAGTTGAGCCGCATCCTCCAGAAGCTGGAATCGGTCAAGGACGTCTACGACGTCCGACGCATCACCGGCGACCAAACGCCAACCGCGGTCTCCCGCTGAGCCAACGTCACTGCTCGCCGATCTCTTCTTCCGGTTCTTCCAAAAGTCCAGCCCGCTTGAGGAGCCGCTCGCGTTTGGTCAAGCGCCGGCGAGGTCGAGTCTGCTCGGCTTCCGCTAACTCAGGTTCCCACACCAGTTCCCGCCCAGCCACGTGCACGATATCACCGGGTTGAATGCCGAGCGCGAGCAGCCGCCGGGAGATACCCCAGCGGGCCAGCAACCGCTGGTACCGTTCGGCCGCCTCCGGGTTGGAAAAGTCGGTCATCAGCGTGAGTCGCTCGATCTTCGGACCCCGCAGCGCGAAGTGGTGAGGAGACAAGCGGATCGCTTCCCAGCGCTCCTGCGAGCGATCGAGCGTATAGACCCGGTGGCTGCGCAGGGGCGGCGCGATCCGTTCGGGGCGAGGCAGTTGCTGCAGGCGTTCCCAGGTCGCGCGGATCAGTTCGCCCAGTCCTTGCCCCGTAGCCGCCGAGATCGGATAGGCCGTGTAACCGAGTTCGTCCAGTGCTCGCGCGAGGCGCGGCCAGTTGACCTGTGCCTCCGGGAGATCCATCTTGTTGACCGCGACGATCTGCGGCTTGCCAGCCAGCGACGCGGAATAGGCAGCGAGTTCCGCATTGATCGTGTGAAAATCCTCCAGTGGATCGCGCCCCTCGAGCCCACCGGAGCCGTCCAGCACATGGATGAGCAGGCGTGTCCGCTCCACATGGCGCAAGAACTCGTGACCAAGTCCAGCACCACGCGAGGCTCCAGCGATCAATCCTGGCAGATCGGCGAGAACGAACGATCCTCCCTCCCGACCCGGCACGCTCACCACGCCGAGCATCGGCTCCAGTGTCGTGAAGGGATAGTCAGCGATCTTCGGTCGAGCAGCGCTCACCGCAGCCAAGAGCGTCGATTTGCCAGCGTTGGGCAGACCGACCAGCCCGACATCGGCCAAAAGCTTCAGTTCTAAGCGCAGCCAGCGCTCCTCACCGGGCTCTCCCTTTTCCGCGAAGCGCGGAGCCTGCCGGCTCGGCGTCGCGAAATGCTGATTGCCCCGTCCACCGAACCCTCCACGAGCGACCAGCAACACCTCGCCCGGCTCGAGCAGATCGCCGAGGACCTCACCGGTGGCCTCGTCGTACACCACGGTTCCCGGTGGAACGTCGATGTAGAGATCCGCACCGTCCCGACCGTTCTTGTTGTTTCCCTGCCCCGGCTGTCCATCCTCAGCCCGGAACTGTCGTTGATAGCTGAACGGGAGCAACGTGTTGAGCGAGGGATCGACGCGGAGATACACGTTTCCCCCGCGCCCACCATCGCCTCCATCAGGCCCACCACGCGGGACGTACTTTTCCCGGTGGAAACTGATCGCCCCGTTCCCACCGTTTCCAGCCTTCACGAAGATCTTGGCTTCGTCGTAGAACATGACCCCTCCGGCCTGCCGCTCGGCAGACCTGCTCGTAACGTTCCGTTGACACACGATCAAGCTTACTCGAGGAAATCGCGGAGTGCTCGCGCCCGCTGCGGGTGACGGAGTTTGCGAAGCGCCTTCGCCTCGATCTGGCGAACTCGCTCGCGCGTGACACCGAATGCTCGACCGACTTCTTCCAATGTGTAGGTCTGCCCATCTTCGAGCCCGAAGCGCATGGCGAGGACCCGGCGCTCACGTTCGGTCAACGTCGCCAGAAGCGACTGCACCTGCTCTCGCAAGAGCGAAAGCGCTGCTGCGTCCAGCGGGGCGACCGTGCGCTCGTCTTCCAGAAAGTCACCCAGTGTGCTCTCTTCTTCCTGACCCACCGGCGCTTCCAGCGAAACCGGATCCTGTGCCGCCTGGAGCAATTCGCGCAGGCGATCCACCGGTATGTTGACTACGGCTGCGAGTTCGCTCGTCGTCGGCTCGCGCCCGAGTTCCTGCGTCAATTGGCGTGCCGCACGGCTGACGCGGTTCAAGGTCTCGACGAGGTGGACCGGCAAGCGGATCGTCCGGGCATGATCAGCCAGGGCACGCGTGATCGCTTGGCGGATCCACCAGGTCGCATAGGTCGAGAACTTGAACCCCTTGTGCGTCTGGAACTTGTCGACCGCCCGCATCAGCCCGAGATTTCCCTCCTGGATGAGATCCAGGAGCGTCAATCCCCGGCCGGTATACCGCTTGGCGATACTGACGACGAGCCGGAGATTCGCCTCGGTCAGTTTGCGACGAGCCGCCTCTCCGTCGCGCCGGAGGCGCTGCCAGTGTGCGGTCAGCGCTGTTCGATCCAGTCCGAGCTCGTTCAGCGGCGGAATCGGGGGAAGCGTGCGCTCGAGCGGATCACACCACCGTTGCAACGGCTCGGGAAAGAGTGCGAACTCCAGGCGCCGGCGCCGTAACGTGTCCTCGAGTTCTTCGACGCTCCTGCCATCCTTCCCCCGGAACTGTCGCAGCAGCGTTGGCGGGAGGGAACGCAGCGGCAAGATCGCGGCGAGCACCGCGGTGCGTGTCTCCCTCTTGCCTGGAAGACGCTGGGCCAAGCGCTCGACGAGCGACCAACCGGCCACGAAGCGCTCCCACGCCGCGAGCAGCAGCACGAGCGGATCGTCACCGCAGCAGCGGCGAAGTTCGTCCAGATACTCGGCCAACTCCACCGCCCGGCCGAGCTCTACTTCCTGCTCGGCCGTCAAGAGCGGGACACGCCCGATCTCCGCGAGGTACAAGCGCACCGGATCCTCGACGAACAGATCCGGATCGGCCTCCCTTTCAGGCTCCCAGGAGCGGGAAGTGCCGTCCGGGTCGAGTGCTTCCTCGATCGCGACGAGGACTCCCTCTGCTTGCAGCTCAGCGAGAACCGTCTCGGCAGCACCGGGGCCGAGCGTGTCGATCAGGGCCAACCATTGCTCACGCGTGAGCCGACCATGCAGGCGAGCAGTCGCCAGGATCGCATCAGCCCCTGCGAGCACGGGGAGGTCGAGCGATCCGTTCGCCTTGGTCACCACCTCACGTGACCGCTTGGGCTTCCCGCGCCGTTCCGCCTTGGTCACCGCGCGCACTCCTCACGGCCTACGAGGAAACCAATCCCTGCTCGTGCGGCATCCCAGTGATACTACGGAGCAGAGCAAAATTCAACGGCATCGTGTCCCTTCGATCCCTGCTTCCCGTGCCAAAAGATCCGCGATCGTCTCCCGGCGCTGCCAGAGTTCCACTCTTCCCGCTTCCAACGCGACCACGGCTGGTCGGCGAGCCAGGTTGTAATTGCTCGCCATCGCCAAGCAGTACGCTCCAGCGACGGGAATGACCACCAGATCCCCTGGAACTGGTTCCGGAAGCACCGCATCCCTCACCAACACATCGCCCGACTCGCAATACTTGCCCACAAGAGTGACGCGCTCGCGGCGTCGATCCGCTCGCTCGATGACCGGAAGTGCCAGATAGCGTGCCCCATACAGCGCCGGCCGGATGTTGTCCGCCATCCCACCGTCCACTGCCACGTAGGTGCGGATCCCGGGAAGACGCTTGACACTCCCCACGCGGTAGAGCGCCACGCCAGCACGTCCGACCAACGAGCGGCCCGGTTCGATCACGAGGCGGGGGAGCGGCAACCCGACCATGCTCGCTGCTTCCGCCACCCATCGGCTGACCTGCGCTGTCGCCTCGGCAAGATCCAGGACCGGATCTTCGGCCGTGTACGGAATCCCAAAACCACCACCTGGCGAGAATTCGCGGAGGGAGAAAGCGAATCGCCGGGAGAGCTCATTTGCGAAAGCGAAGACCTCCTCGATCGCTCGCTGGTAGTGGATGAGATCGAACAATTGCGAGCCGATATGGACATGGAACCCGAGCAACGCGAGTTCCGGTGTCGAGAGGCAGCGCGTGACCGCTGCCTCCGCGTCCCCAGTGACGATGGGCAGACCGAACTTGGAATCGAGTTGGCCGGTGCGCCGGTAAGCATGGGTGTCGTGTGGTTCGACCCCCGGATTGAGGCGCAGGAGAACCGAAACAGTCTTTCCAGTACTCCTGGCGATCGCTGCCAACCGCTCGAGCTCATCGTGGTTATCGACCACGATCCGCCCGACTCCCAGTTCGAGCGCGAAGCGGAGCTCGTCCTCTGACTTGTTGTTGCCGTGAAACACCAGACGCTCAGCAGGGACACCGGCTGCTCGTGCCAAAGCGAGTTCCCCATCGGAGACACAGTCCACGCCGAGCCCCTCGCTCGCCAGCAAGCGGAGCAGTCCGACCGTCGCAAAGGCTTTGGCCGCATAGACCAGCGCCGTCTCTCCTGGATAGCTCTCCAGGCCGTGCCGGTAGGCCGCGATGGCGGCGCGGATCGTCGCGACATCGTACAGGTAGAGCGGGGTACCGTACTGCTCCGCGAGCTGGGACAGCGGAACTCCCCCGATCCACAGCTGTCCAGACTCGTCACGTCGAGCCGTTTCCGGCAGGATAAACGCTCGCTCGGTCACGACACCGCACATGTTCGACCTTTCGCGCCACAATGGGCACGGCGGTGAGTATAGTTGCCATTTTGGAAGCGCGCCAAGGTATCCGGCGCCAGCAGACGGGAAAGACGCGATCGATGCCTGAGACCATTTTGACTGTCGAGGGAGCCAGCAAGCGTTACGGAACACAGGAACTGTTCCGAGACCTCCGCTTCCAACTCCTCGAACGCGAGCGAGTCGGACTCGTCGGCCCCAACGGGGCTGGCAAGAGCACCCTGTTGCGGATCATCGCCGGGCTCGAGCGACCGGACAGCGGACGGATCGTCGCTCGCCGCGGGCTCCGTATCGGCTACGTTCCTCAGGAACCGGATCTTCCGCGCGGCCAGACAGTGCTGGAAGCAGCGCTCGACGCGCTGGCTCTCGTGCGAGCGCTCGGCGATGAACTCGTTGCCCTCACCGAAGCCATCGCTTCGAGCCGCGACGAGGAGGAGCATGCCCAGCTGCTCGCCCGCTACGAGGCAGTGAGCACTCGTTTCGAGGCAGCCGGCGGCTGGGAACTGGATGTCCGAGCTCGCACCGTGCTGGCCGGACTCGGGTTCGCGGAGGCCCAGCTCGCTCGGCCAGTCGAGCACCTCAGTGGTGGTCAGCGGACCCGCCTCGCGCTCGCCCGAGCGCTCTTGAGCGATCCCGATCTGCTTCTCCTCGACGAGCCGACCAATCATCTCGATCTCCCGGCTCTGTCCTGGCTGGAGTCCTTCCTCCAGCGCTGGCGGGGGACCGTCCTCGTCGTCGCGCACGACCGATACTTCCTCGACCAGATCACGACGCGGACACTCGAGCTCAGCTTCGGTCGGCTCGAAGAATATCCGGGCAATTATTCCAAGTATCTCGAGCTCCGTGCCCAGCGCTTCGCGGAGCGGCTAGCTGCGTACGAACAGCAACAGGAGTTCATCCGCAAGGAGGAAGCGTTCATCCAGCGCTACCGAGCCGGTCAACGGGCTCGCGAAGCTCGCGGCCGTGCAACGAAACTGGCGCGACTCGAGCGACTGGAGCCCCCGCGCGAAATGGAGCGACTCCAGCTCGCGCTCGTGCAGGGCGGGACGAGCAGCCGGACAGTCCTGACGACGACACCACTGGTGGTCGGGTATCCCGGCACGGTGCTCCTGCGGACGCCGGAACTCGTCGTCCAGCGTGGCGAGCGGATCGCGATCGTCGGCCCCAACGGCGCCGGGAAGACGACACTTCTCCGCACGCTGGCCGGAGAACTCGCACCACTGTCCGGTTCGCTCCGTTACGGCAACGGTGTCAAGCTCGCCTTTCTCCCACAGGAGCCGCGCTTGGACGAGCGGCGTACCATCCTCGAGACGTTGCTTCGCCAGCATGCCTCGAGCGAGCAGGAGGCACGCCGTCTGGCTGCACGGTTTCTCTTCCACGGCGACGAGGTCTTCAAGCCGGTCAGCGCCCTGAGCGGTGGGGAGCGACGTCGCCTCGCCCTGGCGCTCCTCACGCTGGAGCGCCCCAACCTCCTCTTCCTCGACGAGCCGACCAATCATCTCGATCTTCCCAGCCGGGAAGCTCTCGAAGCCGTTCTCGGGGAATTCCCCGGCACCCTGCTCTTCGTTTCCCATGACCGGTACTTCATCGATCGGCTGGCGACGATGCTCTGGGTGATCGAAGGAGGAGAGCTTCGCGTCTGGTTCGGGAGCTACAGCGAGTACCAGCGTGCGCACCACGCTGCCACGGCAGCGCAGCCGCCGCGTCTTCCTCCCCCTGAACAGCCGCTCACGCCAGAGCCGGGACGTCCACGCCGCTCACGCTCACCACGGCAGATCGAGCGAGAAGTAGCACAGGTCGAACGCACGATCGAGCAACTGGAGGCACGCGTGCGCCAGATCTCTGACGAACTGGACGAAGCCACGGCTCGCCACGATGTCGAGGCGATCGCCGAGTTGGGGACGACCTACGATGCTCTGGCGCGCGAACTCGAGCAGGCCTACGCGCGCTGGGAGCACCTCCAGGAGGAACTCGCCGTCGCACGGGTCGGAGAACTCTGAAGTGGCGCGACGCCCTTATGTGATCGGCCTGACTGGCAATATCGCCTGTGGCAAGACGCTCGTCCTCAGGGAATTGGCCGCGCTCGGTGCGGAAACAATCGACGCGGACGAGGTTGCCCGCACCATCGTACATCCGAAAAGTCCTGTTCTCGCCAAAATCGTCGAGGCTTTTGGCCCGTCTATCCTCCTCCCCGACGGTTCACTCGACCGGCGCGCGCTCGGCGCGATCGTTTTTCGCGACCCTATAGCGCTCCGTCGCCTCGAGGAGATCACGCATCCCGTCATCGCCGCCGAGATCCGCCGTCGTATCGCTGCCACCGAGCGTCCGGTCGTCGTCATCGATGCGATCAAACTCTTCGAGTCGAGTCTCGCTCGGGATTGCGACGAGGTCTGGGTCGTCACCTGCCGACCGGAGCAACAACTCACCCGACTGATGAGTCGCAATGGGCTCAGCCAGGAAGAAGCGCTGGTCAGAATCCGCGCCCAACCACCGCAGGAGGAAAAGATCGCCCGCGCCGATCGCGTGATCGACAACAGCGGCACGATCGACGAGACGCGTCGTCAGGTGCGGGAACTCTGGCAGGAAGTGCTGCGCAAACTCGGGTACCCTCATCCGAGCTCACTTGCCGATCGCGATGTCTCCCCCTACACTGCCGGTGAGCGGCCTGACCTGACCGAAAGGAGAGGCGATCGCGATGGGACGGCGGAAACCGAGCCTGACGCCGGAGGAAGCCCGAGCACTGCACCATGAAGCGCTCGTCATCGACTCGCAACAACCGCCGATCACGAGCGGTGCGCTCTTCACCCCCCGCATGCAGCAACTCGTCAGCGAGTACGCGCGGCTCGGTCGCACGCGTGCTGAGATCCAGCCGCTGCTCGAGGCGATGATCGTCCGCGAGCTCCGCGATTCGGCAGAGGCACGGGAGTCGTACCTGAACCTCTGGCGACAAGCCGGAGTCACGGTCGCCTGCGGCACGTTCTCCGGCCCTGGACCGATCAGTCAGGCCTTCGAGCAAGCAGTCCGGCGTATCGCGAACGCCCACGCGATCGTCGACCTCCTCACGGACCATCTCGTGCTCGTCCGCGAAGCCGCTGATATCGAGCGGGCGCACCGCGAAGGCAAGCACGGGATCCTGATCGATTTCCAAGACACACTCGCGTTCGGCGACGATCTCGATCGTATCGAGTCGTTCCATAACCTGGGCCTGCGCATGGTCCAGCTGACGTACAACCTCCAGAACCTGGTCGGCGACGGCTGTACCGAGCGTTACCAAGGCGGACTGACGACCTTCGGCGTCGAAGTGGTCCGCCGGCTGAACGACCTCCGCATTCTCGTCGATATCAGTCACTGTAGCGAGCAGGTGGGGTGGGACGCTCTCACCGTCTCCACGGCACCCGTCGTCGTGTCCCACTCCGCAGCCAAGGCGTT
>DAOTYK010000288.1:0-2474 GCA_034434855.1 Thermomicrobium sp. | reverse complement strand
CGGAGGGAGTCAGTTCGATGCCACAGCCCCGCTGGATCGGAGCGCTCATGCTCGTCGTCCTCGCCCTGGCGTTGGCCGCAGCCCCGGTCGCCGCGGACGCCGGTATCACCGAACACCGTCCAGCGACGCCCCCTCTCGACCCCTCCGCGACCGCCGTTCCCAGCATGACCACTGACCGATCGAGCCCGTTCACCACCCCGTCAGGCACCGGATCGCCCCAGCCCTCTGCGGAGTCACCCACCGCCACGGATCAGCCAGCCGAAGAGGCGGGTCCTCCTGGCCCGGTCGGCAGCTCCGGGAGCGACGAAGCGACTACGCAGATTCCCCCGGACCGCTTCCCGGTCATCGCCGCTCCAACCCCTGGCGAGACGACCCCACCCCCGGATGGTAACCCTCCAGTGGACACCGACGACCCGGCCGCACCTGCCGGTTCACCGGCAACGACAGGCACCCAACCGAACGGCTCGAGTTCCGCGACTTCTCCCACCTCGGGAGAGTCCCCCGACACGATCGAGCGCGCGCAGGTTGCGCCCCAGACCGGACACGGGTTCACCCCCGCGGCTCTCGCCCTCTTGGTCACCAGCCTGCTCGGCTCGCTTTGCCTCCTGCTCGGGCTCGCGCTCAGTACGCCGACTCGGCGACACGACTGAGCAGGCCGACGATCACTGGAGCAGTGGCAAGAGCAGTCGCGGCCAGTGTTGGGCCACCGCCTCCCGCAAGCGAGCTGTCGTGACCACCCGGATCAGTCGACGATGCTCCTCGAAGCGCGCGAAGTCAGCGTCCGTCAGTCCCACCACATCCTGCCAAGGCATCAGGGGCTGAAAGCCGAGCGGTGGACGCTCGAAGAGTACCCAAACATCGGTACTCCATTTCTCCGGTTTGGGGATCGCCAGCAGCACCTCCCAATCCGCCACCGGCTCGCCGAGCAAATCGCTGAGACGTTGCGCCAGAACGACCTCCAACTCGCGACGGGCAACCGGACGACCGTACAGGCTGCTGAGATACCGGTAGAGATCAGGCGCCCGTGCACTGACCTCGAGCGCCCGTTTGTGCAGAACGCGATCCCGCAACCGGAGCACGAGTTGCCTGGTGCTCTCCGGCATGCCGGGCTCGCTCAAGCGAGCCAACAGCGACGCATCGTCATGGCGCGGCAGTTCCTCGGCGGTGATCGCCCCAGCGAGGAGTGCATCCTGCACAGCGCGCTGCAACATCGCCATCGCCGCCCGATTGGCGTGGTGCCAGTACACGTTGTCGAACATCTCCTGTCGCGCGTTGATGAGCGAATGGAGCGGGCTCACTCCCTTGGCGGTCACCACGACCCGTAGCACCCCGTGCACGTCCGCGACACGCAGTGCATCGAGCAAGCGTGGCGTGTCGACACCGCCATAGGGAACATTGCAGTGACGAGCATCGCGTGGGAGATAATCGAGCTTGTCTACATCGAGAGCACCGCTCAAGAGCCCCCGGACCAGACGATCCGCCGCCGCGAGTGACCCGCGCGGCGCAATGAGATCAGCGACCCGTCGGGGCTCGACTGCCCACTCCCGTTCCAAAACCTCCGCCAACTCGCTCTGCTCGATCAACTGGCGGCCCACTTCCTCGTGCGGCAGCACCGGTCGTCCCAGCTCCTCGATCGCGTGGCTGAACGGGTAGTGCCCCACGTCGTGTAGCAGGGCGGCCGCCAAGGCAGCCCGTCGCGTCGCGTCGTCGATCCAACCAGCATCGTGCCGCCGCAAAGTCGCCAAGGCTTGGCGCATCAAGTGCAGCACACCGAGCGAATGCTCGTAGCGGGTGTGCTTCGCTCCTGGCCAAATCTTGCTGACGAAGCCGAGCTGCTGGATACGATCCAGTCGCTGAAAGGTCGGCGTGCTGATCAGCGCCACTTCGGCCCGAGTCAACGGAATGCGATCGTAGAGACTATCGCGTACGACGGTCACGTACCGCTCGCTGCACGTCATCGGCCGCTCCTCGTCTCGCCGACGATGCTACACTGCCCTGCGGTCGGATGCGGGCGAACGGGTGGAGGATCCCGATGCCGTGGTTCCGGTCACTGGTTCTGGCCATCGCTCGCCAGCCGTGGGTGGAACGCCTCGTACGCGAGTCCTCGCTGACCCTCCCACTCGTGACGCGCTTCGTCGCGGGAGAGAGCATGGCTGAAGCACTGGCGGTCGCCCGCGCGCTGGCTGACCGCGGCTTCGCGACCACGCTCGATCTCCTCGGGGAGGAGGTCGCCTCGCCGAGCGAAGCAGCGGCGGCGACGCAGTCGTACGCGGACCTCCTGACTGCGATCGCCGAACGAGGACTGGACGCCACTATCTCGGTCAAACCGACCCATCTCGGTCTGCGCCTCGACCCTAACCTCGCCCGACTCAACCTCGAGCGGCTCGCTCGTTTGGCCCAGCGCCTCGGGCGACGAGTCGAAGTCGACATGGAAGACTCCTCGACCACCCGCGCGACGTTGGATCTGTTCGCGG
>DAOTYK010000287.1:0-3607 GCA_034434855.1 Thermomicrobium sp. | reverse complement strand
GATGCGAATGGCGCCGTATTCGACGAGCAGCACCACACAGTTGTCGTTGTCGCTCACAGTGCCGTCTGGCGCTCGCAGGAACGGGCGCTCGGGCCAGAGGACGCGAGCGGTGACCTGCTCGCCGAGCGGCAGGACCAGGCCACGTTCCGCCCGGATGGGCCGGATCCCCTTTTCGGCGACGAGACGCAAGGTCTCGACATACGCACGGTTGGTCGAGGGGAGGACCGGATCGACATAGGCTGCGACGGGAAAGCTCGCCAGGAGCGCGGGCATGCCACCGACATGGTCCTGATCCGGATGGCTCAGGACCAGGTAGTCGAGACGCTCGATACCACGAGCGCGCAGGAACGGGATGATCACGCGTTCCGTGTCCTGGCGACTGTTCCCCGCGTCGTACACCAGTGCGTGCCCGTCAGGCGTCACGATGGCGACCGCGAGCCCTTGACCGACATCGAGGACTGCCAGCGTCATCTCGCTGGCTGGGCCGGTCGGAGAACGGCCAGCTGGTAGGCAGCCGGTCAGGATCCCGAGAAGCAGAAAGAGTAGCGTGAATTGACGCATGAGGCTCATGCTCCAGAGGCGCGCCGGACCAGCCATAACCGCTGGAGAACCGTCAGGTGGGTCGCCACGGCCAGGAGCCAGAGCGCCCAGGTCGGTCGCTCGGCCAGGAGTCCGAGCGCCAGCACGACGATGCGTTCCGGTCGGGCGAAAAAGCCCTGCGTCAACTGGAGACCAGCACCTTCCGCGCGAGCGCGGACATAGCTCACGAGAATGGAGCCGACGATGACGGTGTAGCAGAGGAGAACTGGCACCGTACCCGCCGAGGAACGGGTGAACGAGACGAGGAGCCCGCCGATGACCAGCGCCTCGGCGTAGCGGTCCAGAACCGAATCGAGGATGCTTCCGAAGCGCGTGACGCGCCCGGTGGCGCGGGCGACTGCCCCATCCAGCATGTCGAAGATTCCGGCGACGAGAAGGAGCCCACCGGCCAAGCGAAAAGCTCCCTCCGCGGCGACCCATCCGACGAGCCCGTTGAGGAGCAATCCCATCATGGTCAACTGGTTGGGTGTGAGGCCAGTTCGCCCGACGAGTTCGCCGACTCGCTGCAAGCGGAGACGGACCCGATCGGCTACCAGTGAACTGAGCACTGCAGCTCACCTCCCTGACCATGCTTTCAAGGCGAGACGGAGCGAGTTCCACCAATCGATCGGTGGTTCGGTGGTCGTCTCGCGGACACCGCGCAAGAGTCGCTCGTAGTACGCGAGTGTCCGCTGAGCGATCGCTGCCCAGGAAAACTGCTCGGCTCGTTGCCGTCCGGCCTTTCCCAATCGCTCGCGCAGCGCCGGATCCGCGAGAAGGTGCACGAGCGCGAGGGCGAGCACCTCGGGATTTTTCCGTTCGACGAGCAACCCCTCGATACCGTGGCGCAGGACGAAGCGAAAGCCGCGGATGTCGGTGGCTACGACCGGCTTGCCGCTGGCCATCGCTTCGAGCAGGACGATCCCAAAGCTTTCGCCGCCCGTGGCCGGTGCACAGAACACGTCGCACGCTGTGTAGTATGCGGGCAACACCTCGTCCGCCACGGGGCCGGTGAAGCGAACATGATCGACGAGTTCGTAACGCTCCAGCTGCCGAGCATAGCGTGCGGGATCACCCGGCCCGACGACCAGCAAGAGCACGTCGGGAAATTCGCGACGGACGAGTGCCAGAGCCTCGATGAGATAGCGCAACCCTTTCCGGGACTCGTTGAAGCGACCGACGAAGAGCAGGGTCGGTCGGCCGAACTGGGCGATCGGGGGAACGTCGGGGCGGAAGCGCTGGACATCGATCCCGTTGGGGATGAGTTCATAATAGCCAGGGAAATAGCGCGCGATCGATTCCAGTGCCGCTGGTGAAACGGCGATGCGTCCGTGCAATTTGGCGAAGAGTAGGCTCAAAATGGGGCGAGCCGAAAGGTAGCCCCAGTTGTGGGCTCGAGCAGCGTGAAACGTGCCGACATTGACCGATCGGGAGTGGAGCAGGGTGAGCTGCGGTAACATCGGGGCCAGCGGCTCGTGGAGATGGACGATGTCGAACCGTTCGCGGCGCAGGAGGTCCTTCACCTTACCGGAAACGAAGGGCGAGAGCGTGATCCGGGCTGTCGATCCGTTGGCGGGAACCGGGACGGCGACGCCGAGCTTGACGATGTGACCGTCATCGCTTTCGGCCTCTCCCGGCGAGCGCGGAGCCAAGATGCGGGTCTGGTGGCCGAGCTTGCGATATTCTGCATCGAGATGGAGAATGTGCTCGTTGACGCCACCAGGACAGCTGAAATCGAACGGGGAGACGAAGAGGATCCGCATTGCACGCTCCGTCACCATCCGAGCGAGGAGACCATGACCAGCTGGTCCATCGTCCTCTTCGCGAGTGGACTCTGGTGGATACTGGCGACGGTCTGGCGACTGCTGCGACCGGATCCACGCCTCCCGCTCTGGCTCGCGCTGATGCGCGATGTCGTTCCGGCTCCGTTGGTCGGTCTCCTCATCGCGCGCCTGCTCTGATCCGTCTCACTGCTCGGACGCCGATCCTGTCTCGTTCGCTGCGCCAGCCTCCTGGGTTTCCTCCGCTGGTGGCACAGCCAGGACCACCGTATCCCGCCCGATGGTACGAACCTGATCGATCGGCACAGTCTGGCGACGGCCGAGCAAGCCGACGATGCCGGGCGGTGCGATGACGAGGTGCGTCACAGCACCGGTTTGGGGGTCGATCTCGGCGTCGTCGACCGTGCCGGCTGCCTCACCACGCTCCGTGACCACCCGCGAACCGACGAGGTCATCGATCCGACGCAGGTGCTCCGTCGTGGCAGTAGCCGGACGCAGCACCTGGCTGCTCGGTACCATCACAGCATCGGGCCCGATACTGTGAAGGTCAGAGAACGATACGTCACTGACGTCACCCCGGAAGGGACCACCGCGCCGGACGCGGACGATCGCGATGCGGCGTTCCTGAGGATCGAGCAACACATCCTGTACCTGGCCGAATCGCTCGCCGGACTCGACCGCGATGACAGGCATGCCCCGCAGGCTCCGCAGTTCCACTGTCCCCCCTCTGCCGGACCGCGTTTCCTCGGCTCCATCATACCCGGCTGGACTCGTTCCTGTCGTGTATCCTCTTGCCGCGGACACCGGGGACGGAGCGAGGCCAGCATGGCAGGACGAGGAAGGCGGACACCGGGCGGCAACGGCCGACGATCCCGCGCGAATGGCCAGCGCAAGGCGAACGGTGGGGTGATCCTGCTCGCGCGCCGCCGGCGCGCTCGTCGCCGGCAGCCGGTCACGACGGCGCTGTTCCGGCTGCTCACGGCGGTTGCGCTTTCCCTGGTGTTGCTGGCGTTGGCTGGTGCGGGCGTCGTGGGCGCGGCGGGATACCTGGGTTGGTCTGCGCTCACGGCCGATCTGCCGTCACCGGATCGGTTCGAGGCTCTGGAGTTCCAGACGACCAAGATCTATGACCGGAACTGGGTCCTGCTGAGCGAGGTGACCGATCCGACGACGGGCTACCGCACGGCGATCAGCTACGACGAGTTGATGGACCATATCCGGCAACAGCAAAACGATCCGACCAAGCC
>DAOTYK010000286.1:0-18156 GCA_034434855.1 Thermomicrobium sp. | reverse complement strand
GCCAGCTCGATCGCGGTCGCCGTCTTCCCGACCGAGGTCGGCCCCACGAGTGCGACCACTGGCTTGCGCTTGTTCATCGGCTCCGACTCCTGGTAGACTCTCGGCCGGTCGCGCGACCCGTTACGTCCAGCGCCGGCAGGAGGCTCACCCGCGTGCTCCGCGTGATGGTACAAGCTTTGAAGATCACGGTCGTCCTCGTTCTCGCCGCCGTCATCGTTGTGTCGGCTCAGCGTGCGCTCGATGCCCAACTCCGCGGATCTGCCGCAGCCGCCGGACAACCGGTCATCTTTGACGTTCAGCCCCAGGAGTCGATCGATTCGATCGCCGAGCGCCTCCACGAGGTCGGTCTGATTCGCTCCCCGACCTACTTCAAGCTTCGTGTCCGCCTGACCAACGCCGATACGCGCATCCGCGCCGGCCGCTTCACGTTGTATACCGGAATGTCCGTCAACCAGATCATCCAGACGCTCACCACCGCGCCCGGCGTCCAGGTCGTGCGTGTCCGCTTCCTGGAAGGATGGCGCGCCGAGCAGTATGCCGACGAGCTGGTCCGTGCCGGGATCCTCTCCGACCCAAATCGATTCCTCGACGCTCTCCGCGCTTCTCGCTGGCAGACGCGTTTCCCCTTCCTGGCCGATGTCCCACCCAATGGCACCGTCGAAGGCTACTTGTTCCCTGACACCTACGAGTTCCGCATCGACGCCACGCCTGACGAGATCGTGCAGACGCTTCTCGAAAACTTCGATCGTCGTGTCCCAGCTGAGGATCGCGCTCGCGCGCAGGCCCTCGGCCGCACCTTCTACCAAGTCCTCATCATCGCCTCCATCGTCGAGCGCGAGGCGCGCGTCGCCGAGGAACGTCCGGTCATCGCGTCCGTCTTCTACAACCGTCTGCGCGAGAACATGCCGCTGCAAGCTGATCCGACAGTGCAATATGCCCTCGGCAGCCCGGAAGACTGGTGGCCTCCCCTCGATAACGTCGGCGACCTGGGCGCTGTGAACAGTCCTTACAACACCTATCGCAATGCTGGTTTGCCCCCCAGTCCGATCTGCAATCCCGGACGAGCTGCCATCGAAGCCGCCCTCTCCCCCGCGCAGACCGATTACCTCTACTTCGTCACCCGCGGTGACGGCAGCGGCGCCCATGTTTTCGCTCGAACCTACGAGGAGCATGTCCGGAACATTCGGGAGCAGCACGGCGGATGACCCTGCGTATCGGCCTGATCGGTTTTCCCGTCGAACACAGCCTCTCGCCGGTCTTCCAGCAGGTGGCCCTCGACACTCTCGGCATCCCTGCACGCTACGAGCTCTGGCCGACTCCACCAGCCGAACTCCCGCAGCGTATCGCCAGTCTTCGCGCACCCGGCACCGTGGGAGCCAACGTCACCGTCCCGCACAAGGAGGCGGTCGCCGAGCTCGTCGACGAGCTGGCTCCCCGCGCTCGGCGTGTCGGCGCAGTCAACACGGTCATCGTGCGGGGGCAGAGGCTCATCGGCGACAACACCGATGTTCCCGGTTTTCTCTTCCCGCTCCGAGAGCGGCAGCTTCCGCTCGCCGATCTCCGCGTGACACTGCTCGGCGCCGGGGGTGCCGCCCGAGCAGTCATCGTCGCCCTACTCGATCAGGGTTGTCACCGCCTCACCATCGCCAACCGCACGCCCGAGCGTGCCCGGCAGCTCGTATCCGAGTTCGGCATCGGTCACGCGCTTTCCCTCGGCCCGGAACTCCTCACTGTTCTTGGCGAAACCGATCTCCTGGTCAACGCCACGAGTCTCGGCTGGGACGGCCGCGCGAGCCCCATCCCCCTGGACTGGCTCGAGCAGTTACCACCCCATGCGCTCGTCTACGATCTCACCTACCGCGAGACACCGCTCCTCGCCACAGCACGCCAGCTGGGACGCGCCGCGCTCGATGGGCTCGAGATGCTCGTCGCCCAGGGAGCCGAGTCGTTCCGGCTCTGGTTCGAGCGCGAACCCCCGTTCGATCTCATGTTGCGCGCTGCCCAGGAGGCCCGTGCCCGCCGGTTCGGGACCAACGGGTGAGCCCCGCGAGCGGTCCCTCGTGCTATCGTCCGCCCGGGACGAGTCGCTTCGGCCTGCCTGCTGGAGTCATGATGGACGTCGCCATCGTCTTTCTGCCGATCGCCGCACTCACCGGTTTCGCGCTCGGTGCTCTCGTCGAGCTCACCGCGCTCCGTTTGCCGAGCGGTCAACCGCTGCTCGCCCGGCCAGCATGCCTGGTCTGCCAGACTCCGCTGCCCCGCTGGAGCTGGCTGATCCCACGCCGCTGTGCCTCCTGCCGGAGCTTTCCGCGCCTCCAGCTTCTCTCGCAAATAGCCATCGCTGTACTGCTGGCTGCAGCCTGGTGGCGTTTTCTCGCCGACCCCCTGCAGGCGTTTCGGGTCTCCCTCGCCATCCTCTTCCTGGGCCTCATCGCCCGCATCGACTGGGCACATCACCTGATCTATCTCGTGACGGTCATCCCAGCTCTGCTCCAGGGCTTGTTCTTGACCCTGCTCGCCTCTCCCGCCGCCTTTCTCGCCGCGCTCGCCGGTGCGCTCACCGGCGCACTCCTCTTCGCACTCTTCTACGGTCTCGGTTGGCTCCTCTATCGCCGCCCTGCTCTCGGCAGTGGCGACGTAGTGCTCGCCGCCGCTATCGGTGCGCTGACCGGTTGGCAACATCTCCTGCACGCACTCGCCCTCGGCATGACTGCCGCTGCGCTCGCTGCGGTCTGGCTCCTCATTCGCCGGCGCGTGAGCCGATACAGCTATCTTCCCTACGGCTCCTACCTCGCTGGCGGTACCATCCTCGCCCTGCTCCTCTGGGGGCCTGCCTGAATGCCGTGTACCCTCACCCGACGAGCGCAGCGGAACGCGACTCCGCCCGCCTCCAGTCGACCAGTAGTCGGCGAGCCGTCGCACCCCGCGGACGAGCGCATCCGGCGCACCGAACGGCGCCCATCGCTTACCTACCTAGCGAACCCTGGACTGGGGCGAACGAGAGCGCTTTCAGGCCGTCGCCTCGCCCTGCTCAGGCCCCCCATCAGCAGACCCAGCAGCGCGCCAGCCTGCTTCGGGCGGACCGCGCACCCCCGTACGGTTGGCCAGCGCGACCCCGACCGGCCGCAACCCTCGTTATCGTCGCCGGTGACCATCGCGCGGATGATAGCTGAGGACCAGCGGTTCGTTTCCGTTCTCGGTTCGTGTCTCCAACCAGACGCGGCGTCCCCACAGCCGGTAGACGTGCTCCAGCGTTTTTTCCGCCCATGCGAGATCGAGCTTTCGCCCGTCCCACACGTGCCGCAGGTACAGTTCGCGGTTTCCGTGGTAATCGCCGTCCTCTACCACGATGACCGGAATCTGGTTCCCGCCCAACTCGCTCGCTAGCCGATCCCGCACTGACTCCCAATCCTTGTCGACCACCACGAGTTCCTCACCCCGCCGCTCGTAGAGATACAGGTCCAGCCGTTCGACTAACTCCGCCGTCAAATAGTTCCGCACCAGTGAGACATCGTTCTCCGATTCCCGAACCATGAAGAGGTACTCGGTTCCATAGCGTCGCTCGATATCGCGCAAAATCTCGTACCCCAGCGCGTACGGATTGAGCCGTCTCGCTGTCGGCTGCAACACACCAGCATGGAGGCGAGCGAACTCGAGGTATTCGTCCGGCGTCAACTCGAGTTCGCGCACGATGCGCGCATGCCAAAATGTCGCCCACCCCTCGTTCACGACCTTCGTCTGGATCTGGGGCAGGAAATACAGCATCTCCGCCCGGACGATCGCCACCACGTCCCGTTCCCAGTCCTCCAGGATCGGCGAGTACTCATGGATGAAAAGCAAGAGATCCCGCACCGGTTCAGCCGGGAGCCGGGTTTCGCGCTGCCGCGTCTCGCGCTGTTCCGCCGCATCGTCGGTCGGCTCGCCCAATCGCCAAAGATCCTCGTACGGTGACCTCGGTCGCCGTTCCCGTTCGGCGCGTGACCGAACGGGAATCTCCGTCAGGCTCGGATCGACGTGCTCCTGGATCGCCAGGACCGCGTCCAGCAACTGTTCGACGGCCTCCTTGCCGTGGGCGAACTCGTACCGCTCGATCCGCTCGGCGTGCACCGTCGCGATCTCGACCATATCCCGTCGTGTTCGAACGAAGTACGCATTGTTAGCGAAGAAGTCGGCATGGGCCATGACATGTGCAGCCACGAGCGTGTTTTGCAAGAGCGTGTTGGTCTCCAAAAGGAACGCCTGACATGGCCGGCTGTTGATCACCAACTCGTAGATCTTGCTCAAGCCATAGTCGTACAGCGTCTTTTGGACTTGATACGCCTTCCCATGTGTCCAATGCGAGAAGCGTCCTGGTAGCCCGTACGCTCCGATCTCGTACATCACGGTCGCCGGTACGACCTCGAAGTGCACCGGCAGCGGGCGCAATCCCATGCGCTCCCCGATTTCCCAGATCGCCCCGATACGGCGCTCCAGTTCGCGGAGTTCGCTCGGTGCCAACTCACGCACGCGCCACCTCCTGTCCCACCTCGGGACCGAAAAAGCGCCGCAGCGCCTGGTACACGTCCGCCTTCTCGCTGATCGTGACCGTCACCAGTTTGGGACTACCGATCCGCTGCAGCGTATGCATCAGCGTGCTCTGGTAGGTGTATCGCCCCTGCCGGATCTCGCCGTATCCGAAGAGGTTTGCGCAGCGCAGGAGCTCCTCAGCCAATTCGCGACAACGCTCGTTGTCGGACGGCCAGTTGTCCCCATCCGAGAAATGGAACGGATAGATGTTCCAACTGTCCGGCGGGTACGACTCGCGGATCAGCTGCAAGGCGAGCTCGTACGCAGTGCTCGCCCGCGTCCCACCACTCTCGCCCCGCGTGAAGAACTCCTCCTCGCTGACCTCCCGAGCCTCGGCATGATGGGCGATGAACCGGATCTCGACCCGGTCGTACTTCGTCCGCAAGAATCGCACCATCCAGTAGTAGAACGCGCGCGAGACATACTTCTCGAATGTCCCCATCGACCCGGAAACATCCATCATGGCGATGACGACCGCGTTCGACTCCCGTTTGACGTCCCGCTCCCAGGTCTTGAACCGCAGGTCTTCGTTCGCGAAGTCTCCGATGCGCGCACGACCACGCCACGCATTCCGCCGCAAGTTCTCCCGCAGCGTCCGCCGCTTGTCCAAGTTGGCGAACGGGCCATGCCTGCGGATCTCCGTGAAGCGAACTGCCTCCGACTGGAGTTCCCGCAGCCGTTTTTCCTCCAAGTTGGGCAATTCGAGATCTTCGAAGATGAGTTCGCTCAGCTCTTCGATCGTGAGTTCCGCTTCGTAGTAGTCGATTCCCGGCTGGTCACCCGCTTGCGGCCCCTCCCCCGAACGCGGGCCACCACCTACCCGTCCCACCACGTCCCCGACTTGCGTCCCACCACTGCCCTGCCCGACCTG
Organism: Thermomicrobium sp.; assembly: GCA_034434855.1. Lineage (GTDB taxonomy): Bacteria > Chloroflexota > Chloroflexia > Thermomicrobiales > Thermomicrobiaceae > Thermomicrobium. Next base: position 12,719 of record DAOTYK010000286.1, on the reverse strand, counting down.
CCGGCCGCTGTCCGGATCGAAGCGGAACCGGTACTCCTCCAGCACCCGGATCGGTACCCGGACCACCCGCTTGCCGTCCGAGGTGATGAGCGACTGCTCGCTGACGATGTCCGCGAGATTCCGCTTGATCGCTTCCTTCACCTTTTCCATGTGTCGCGCTTGGTCGATCGCACCCTTGCGGTGCAACGACCAATCGTCGCGCCGAATCGCCAGCGTGAACATGATCGCCACCTCCAGATGTTCGCCTCAGCGACTCAAGAGCGCACCGACGTACTTCAAGAGCTCGTTCGCGCAGACCGGACAGTAGCCGTGGTGCTGAACCAGCCGATCGACCACCTCGTTCATCCGTCGCAACTGATCCGGATCCGGTGTCTTGGTCGAGGTGGTGATCTTCACGACGTCGCGCAAGTCCGCGAACAGCTTGCGCTCGATCGCTTCCCGCAAGCGGTCGTGCGACGTGTAATCGAACGGCTGGCCGCGCCGCGCCAGCGCCGACATCTTGATGAGTAGTTCCTCCCGGAACTGTCGCTTCTGGCTCTCCGGAATCCCGATCTGCTCCTCGATCGAGCGCATCAGCCGTTCGTCCGGCTCCAGTTCTTCCTCGGTGATCGGGTCGATCACCTTCGTCCGATTGACGTAGGCTTCCACGTTGTCGAGATAGTTGTTGAAGAGCGTCCGCGCTTGGTCCTCGAACGAGTAGACGAAGGCCCGCTGCACCTCGCGCTTGGCCCACTCGTCGTACTCCTTGCGCGCCTCCGCGATCAGGTTCAGCAGACGCTCGCGTTCCTTCGGCGTGATGCTGGTATGCTGCTCGAGCCCGTCACGGAGGCTCCGCAAGACATCGATCGCGTTGATGCAGCGGGTTCCCTCCCGCACGATCGCCGCCGAGATCCGGTTGATCACATAGCGCGGCGAAACCCCGTCCATCCCCTCGCGCGTCGCTTCCTCTTGCAGCTCTTTCACGTCTTGAGGCGTGTATCCCTCGACCACTTGCCCGTCGTAGAGCTTGAGCTTCTTCATCAGCGTCATGCCCGCCTTCCGGCTCTCCTCCAGACGCGAGAGCACGGCGAACGTCGCGGCCGTTTCCAGGGTTCCCGGTGCGATGTGTACGTCGCGGATCCCGCTCTGCTTCAACAGTTTCTGGTAGATCTTCACCTCGTCGGAGACACGCAAGTTGTACGGTACTTTGACGAGGATGATCCGGTCTTGCAGCGCTTCGCTCCGCTTGTTCCCCACGAATGCGTTGTATTCGTGCTCGTTGGTGTGGCTGATCACGACCTCGTCGGCATAGATCATCGGGAATCGACCGGTCTTGATGCTCTGCTCCTGCGTCAACGTCAGCAGGACGTAGAGAAAACGCTCGTCGACCTTGAGCATCTCGATGAACTCCACCAGCCCGCGATTCGCGATGTTGAGTTCCCCATCGAACCGGTAGGCTCGGGGATCCGATTCCGCCCCCACCTCGCCGATCGTCGAGAGATCGATGCTTCCCACTAACTCCGCGATGTCCTGGCTCTTGGGGTCCGACGGCGTGAACGTCCCGATCCCGACGCGATGCTTCTCCGAAAAGACGATGCGCACCACCGGGACGTCCTCATGACGCCCGCTGAACGGTTGCCCCGGTCGACTCCAGGGATGCTGCTCGTCACGCGGTGCCTCCTCCAGGTGATACCGGCACCACGGGCACAGTTCCCCCTCGATGTAGATCCCGTGCTCGCGGAAAAGCTCGTCACGCAGCGGCTCCGGTATCAGGTGCAGCGGCTCCTCGTGCATCGGGCAGCCCTTGATCGCGTAGACCGCTCCCCGCTCCGTTCGCGTGTACTGCTCCAAGCCCCGCTTGAGCTTGGCCACGATCGTCGATTTCCCCCCACCCACTGGCCCCATGAGCAGGAGAATCCGCTTGCGAACCTCCAGTCGCTGCGCCGCCGACCGGAAGTACTCGACGATCTGCTCCAACGGCTTTTCCAACCCGAAGATCTCGTCCGCGAAGAACCGGTAGCGGACACGTCCGTCCGGCAGTTGCTCCACCCCCGCGTCCATGATCATGTTGTAGATCCGGGCATGCGCCAACTGGGCGATCTGTGGATTCGCCAGTACGAGCTCGTAGTAGTCCGCGAACGTCCCTTCCCAGTGGAGTCGAGCTTCCTCTGCCCGGTAGGCTTCCAAGCGCTCCAAGAGATCCATGATCGCTCTCCGCTCCTTTCCCGCGTCGATCGCTGGTCCCGTCCCGTTCTGCATCGTCTGCGCGACACCCCCTTCCGACCGGCACATACGGCCCAGATCCGAGCCTGCTCGCACTGCCGCAACTCGCCTCTGCCTTGGGAAAGGTGACCAGGCATTGCCCGCAGTGGAAAACCGGGCAATGGTCGAGCGATTATCGCTCGACAAAAACGTTCGACAGCCGACCCCACGGCCCATGGCCGTCGTCGCAGGACACGGGATCGGCTGTCGAACGTGCGAGACCTCTGCACTATTGTAAACGTCCGGCGACCCGCTGTGGTTTCCTCGACTCTCGTCACCTCGCGGTCGGTCTATTTGAGCTCCCGCCTACAGTACGTGAGTACCAGCGACGATCGAGCGACTGTCTCGACGAGCGCAGCGACTCACCCGAACTGGTGGCGCGACTCCTCCTGACCAGCGCGCATCCGGGCGATTCCTTCCCCGGCACGACATCGGTCGCGCTCGCGCGGCTCTGGTCTCCGCCCGGCATCGGACACAGCAGCGATCAGCTGCATGACCACCGCTCCCGCGCATCCGCAGCGACCAGCGATGGGCAGCCCCACGAACAGCTCGGTATCGGTGCTTCGCCAGTCTTTTCTCCCCGAGCACAATCGCCGCACGCCTGCTCCGATCGCCCCGGCGAACAGCTGCGGCGCACCCGCGACCTGCCCGGGGCGTGCCGCATGAAGACCCCCACCACGCGAGCGACCCGGCAGCCACTCTGCCACCAGCCAGCCTTCGGCAGCGACCGGTGCTTGGGAACGTGTCGCTGGAGTGCTACGATCTCAACGTCGTCGCTCGTCGCGATCGCTCGAGAGGATGGCAGAAAATGGATCTCGACTGGGAACTCCTGCGGAGGCTCTGCGAGACTCCTGGTATCCCCGGACACGAGGAACGGATCGCGGAGGTCGTCCGGGCCGCTCTCCAGCCGCTCGTCGATGAGTTCCACGTCGACGCCATGGGAAATCTCATCGGCAGACGCCGCGGCCGCAGCGATCGCCGCGTCATGCTCGCTGCCCACATGGACGAAATCGGCTTCCTCGTTCGCCATATCGACGAGCAAGGCTTCCTCCGTCTTCAACCGGTCGGCGGCTTCGACGCCCGCGTCTTGGTCGCTCAGCGCGTCCACGTGTGGCCCCGCACCGGTGATCCGCTCCTCGGCGCACTTCAGCTCGCGACGAAGCCGATCCACCTGCTCGCCAACGAAGAGCGCAAAGCGCCGACGATGGAGGACCTGTACGTCGATCTCGGATTACCTGCTGAAGAGGTGCGCGCGCACGTCGAGATCGGCGACATGGTCACCCTGGACCGTGCCTTCGCACGCCTCGGGCCGACGGTGCTCAGTAAGGCCCTCGACGATCGTGTCGGTCTGTTCGTCATGCTGGAATCCCTCCGCCATCTCGAGAAGCACGAAGCGGATATCGTCGCGGTCGCCACGGTCCAGGAGGAAGTCGGCCTACGCGGCGCACAGACCGCAGCCTTCGGGCTCGAACCCCACGTCGGTCTCGCGCTAGATGTCACCATCGCCGGTGACGTTCCGGGCATCGACCCCAAGGATCGTGTTACCACCCTCGGAGCTGGCGTCGCCCTCAAGATCTTCGATACCTCACATCTCCCCAGCCGGCCGCTTCTCCAGCACTTGCGCGAGATCGCCGAGCGGGAGGGTATCCGCCATCAGCTCGAAGTCCTCCCGCGCGGGGGCACCGATGCTGGCGCTCTCCAGCGCGCTCGCAGCGGTATTCCGGTCGTCACGCTTTCCATTCCCACCCGTCACGTACACACGGTCAACGAAATGGCGCACATCGAGGACATCGCTGCGGCCGTTCAGCTGCTGACGCGCTACCTCGCCGAAGCGCACGAGCGTTCCTATCACCCCTACGCATGGTGAGACCTCACCGCATCGCTCGGGATCGGCCGATGCAACGACTGCTGGCCTTCCTGTTCGTCTTCAGTCTTCTACAAAGCAGCGGGCTCGCCACGCTCGCTAGCGCGGGCGAACCCGCGTTCCACATCGCATCGTTCGTCATCGAGCCGACTGCACCTCGCGCTGGCGATACCGTCACCGTGCACCTCACCGTCGTCGATGCTCGAGACCGTCCGGTGACCGGTCTCACAGGACATGCCCAGGTCCGACCGGTGGTGAACGCGGTCGTCGAGGACACCGTCGCCGAAGTGGTTGGCCTTGCGGAGACTGGGCCCGGCGAGTACGTCGTGACTGTCCCGCTCAACATCCCCGGGGAATGGCGGATCGTCGTCACGCTGACCGACGCGGTGCGGACACTCGAGCAGGCGGCCAGGATCGTGGTCGCACCGCGACTCGACCCCCCACCCCCCAGCCAGGCCCCACTGGTGTTCCGAGGCAGTTCCTGGGTGACCGCCCTGCGCGTCGATCCCGCCACTGGGAGTATCGTGCGTCTCCTCGGCGATTCCGCCGTGACGACTGCTGAGACCACGCTGCTGGTTCGCCGGGCCACATCACCCCTCGGACCGATCAGCCGTCTGTTCGGCGGCCAATGGCAACTGGACCTCACCTTCACCGACACCCGAACCGGGCACGAGCTGCGTGTCCCGCTCGGACCGATCCGCGCTTCTCTGCAACCCGGATCGTCCTCCACGCCAGCGATCGTCGTCGCGACCACTGGACTCCCCACGCAGCCAGCCGTGATCGTGTACCAGGCCTGGCGTCTCGGTGAGGGGTGGCAATCGGAACTCGTGCTCGTCGACACCCGCTCTGGCGATATCGTCGCCACGACGATCCTGCCGGGAGCACTGCGCGGGACACAACTCCTCCCGCGTGTGGCAGCAACGCCAGAGGGAACGATCGTCGTGCTCGAGCGTGCTCTCTCCCTCCAGGCGACCGGCGAGGCCCGTGTCACCACCCTGGCGACCACCCCTCTGATCATCCAGGCCACCCGGCGCTGGTCCTTTTCGACAACCGGCTTGCCCGACGCTGATTGCTTGGCCAACCCCGCACTCGATGGCGGAGTACTCGGCCGAGTCAGCCCACGCTGGTTCGCCTGGTGCCGAGATCTCTCCGGGACCTGGCTAGGACTCTGGGACCTTCCCTCCGGGATGCTGCTGGCGCGCCTTCCACTCGATCCGACTGCGACCGTATTGCTTCCCTCTCCCGATGGGAGCGAACTCTTCCTCGTCGAGACGACGCAGCGACGTCTCTTGGCTCTCGATGCGGAGGTCGGTCGCGTCCGGGAGTCCACACGCTCCCTACGCGACACGTCCACCCGCCCTCTTCGGGACGAACTCGCCCGATTCCTGGCACCACCCGCTCGTGCCGCCTCCTTCGCCGAGCTGCGCGCTGCGCTCTCACCGGACGGCCGCCTGCTCTACGCCGTGTTTCCGACGACCACCGACACCGGGGACGGTCTCTGGATCTTCGCAACCGCCACGCTCCAACTGGTCGACCGGCTACTGCTCGGCTGGCTGGTGCATGGGGTGGTCACGGCACCGGACGGTACGCTCATTGCCGTGACCGATGGTCCCACTGGTGACCGCCTCGTCGTGCTCGAGAACGACCAGCCACGACTCATCGTGACCGTACCCGAGCGCATCACGGAGCAGTTGAAGTGAAGCGAAAGGAGCCTACGATGGCGAACCCGAGCAAGCGCGACCGCATCGAAGCTGCCCTGCAGGGAGAACTCCTCGATCGCCCACCAGTGTGCTTCTGGCACCATTTCCGCCCCGAGGGTTCGGGATATCGTCTCGCCGAGCTCACCTATGACTTTTTCATCCGCCGCTTCGATCTCGATATCGCCAAATTGATGCCGGATCTACGCTATCCGTTCCCGCGCCGGACGATTACCACGCCGGACGATTGGTACCTCGTCGACTCGATCGACTTCCGCACGAGTCGCTACGCCCGCGAATGGATCCGGGCCGTCCGTCGCCTCCGCGAACTGGCTGGCCCCGAGGTTCCCATCGTCGTCACCGTCTTCAGCCCGCTGACCCAAGTCCTTTACTTCGTGGCCGATCATCAGCTGTTCCTGCAACACGCCGTCGAGCGACCAGCCCTTCTGCACCAGGTGCTGGCTATCGTGGCCGAGAACGTGCGGCAGCAGATCGAGCTCGTTCTGGCAGCCGGAGCTGATGGCATCTTCTTCGCGCTGCAAGGCTGCTCAGCCACCGTCATGCCCGTCGAGCGCTATCGCGAGTTCGGTCGCCCCTATGATCTCCTCGCCCTGAGCGGTGCCGCCGACGGCTGGCTGAATATCCTTCACATCCACGGCGAACGCGATCTCTACTTCGACGAGGTCCTCGACTATCCGGTTCGAGTCCTCAGCTGGAGCGACCGCCGTGCCGGCCCATCGCTCGCCCACGCGAGCCAGCGCACCACCAAGTGCCTCATGGGTGGCTGGGACGAGTTGGGGCCGCTCGCGCGCGGACCCGAGGAAGCCATTCGCGACGAAGCACGCGATGCTGTCCTCCAGACCAACGGTCGGCGGCTCATCCTCGCCAATGGCTGCTCGGTTCCCGACGAGACCGACGAACGCTGGCTCGCCGCTGCCCGTCGCGTCGCCGACGAGCTCACCTCCTGATCCCAGTCCATCTCGCCCACCAGCGGAGCGAGAGCCCGGCCACGCCCACGCTCGACGCACGAGCGAGCCGCGCACCGGTTTGCGTCGAACAGCGTCCTGGTCGCTGCTGGGGTCAGGCCAGCCGCACCGGCGAGCGTAGGCTCGCGGTGCGTCGCTGGTCTTCACGCGGCACACCTTCCGCTGCCTGTCGAACGCCTCGCGGGCAGGAGAAGGGGACGAACCGTCCTAGGCTCCCGGCAGGACCGTGAGCGGCACGCGCTGAGCCAGTGTCCCGTTCAAGAGCACATTCACCGCGTACTCGACCGGTTCGCCGCCGCTTTCCGCGGGAAGATCGAACGGGAGCGAGATCCAGTTCGCCGGCAAGGTCAGCCCGCTCACCGTTTGTCGGTTCCATTCCTGGCCCGCCCGCTCCCACACGACCTCGAGGACGTCGCCCGGTTGCAGGTCGCGCACCAGGACCGCGACGTAGAGCCGAGCTGGACTACGCACCTGCGTGATGCGTGCTCCCACTGGCACCCCAGTACCCGGCTCCACAGCTCGAACGATCCGCAGGTCCTCCACCACCGCGTCGCCCACCACTGGAACCTCCGGCGTCGGCGTCGCTCCGGCGATCAGGAAGCTCCCCTCGGCGATCGGCTGCTGACCGGCGAAAACCTGAACGCTGTAAAGCCCCGGTGGCAAGGGTTCCGACCGTTGCAGCGTGAAGCTCCGTACGAAGGCCATGCGCAGCTCGTCGGGTCCCAATTCGGTCAGGACGCTGCCGTCGACTGACCATCGGCTCCAGAGCTCCCCTTGCAGATCCGGCGGTACATCGGTCAGGATCGCCACCACACGCGTCGTCCCGACCGGAAATTCGCTCATTGCCTGGATTGCCCCGCTACTCGGGAACTCCGGAGCGAAAACCAGACCCGTCTCCTCGCTCCCCTGTTCGCGCCGGCTCCCCACGGTGAAGACGACCGAATCGACGAAGCGGTCGTCCAAGAACAAGCGAACGCTGTACTCGCCGCTCGGCAGTGGGGTCGTCGACTGGAACCCGAGCGCGATCCAGCGAGCACTCCCGATCGGTTCGCGGATCTCCCGCTCCGAACGCCCGATCTCGTTTGCGCCGCGGAGCCATACCGCGGTCAGACGCGTCCCGGCTGGCATTTCGCTGGCCCGCACGACCAGGTAGAGCTGTTTCGCGTTCACCGGGAATGCGCTGCGCTGCTCCTTCGGCGCCTCGTCGTTCCCGACTTCCGTGGTCAGTACCAGCTGCCCGATGATCGGATCGAGGGATCGAGCCTCCGTATCGGTATCTGGCGTCAGGACGCTCACTGCAGCCGGTGTCGGTGTCGGCGATGGCCGCTGGCTTTGCACCACCGGCGCAGTACATCCGCCGAGAAGGACCACCGCCAAGACCAACACCGGAAGCGCCTTGCTCATCGATCATCCGCTCCCCGACCGCCCGGCCGTCGGTAGCGGCCGAAGGCCGCCTGATATTCTTCTGCCGCTTCCTGCGCCGTCAGGTGCACGTAGATCCGCGTCGTCACCGGCGAAGCATGCCCGAGAATCGTTTGGACGGTCGATTCTCTCACCCGTCTCCGCACGAGCTCGGTTGCCAGCCCGTGTCGGAAGGAATGCGGAGTCACCGCGAACTCCACCCCGGCCTCCTCGCTGAGCCGGCTCACCAGTGCCTGGACCGTCCGCGGGGCGATCGCCTTCCCCGGTTGACCCGGACGATCTCGTCCACTGAACGCCGGAAACGCATGCACTCCCCGCCCGCTGTCTCCACGCGCTCGCCAGTACGCGGCCAGCGCCTCGGCGGTCTCGCTGTCGAAGTGTACAGTACGGCTTTTGCCCCCCTTGGCCCGGTAGATCCGCGCCGTGCCGGTCTCCAAGTCGATGTCGTGCCGCCGCAACGCGCATAGTTCCGAGACCCGTACCCCCGTGCGGAAAAGGAAGAGGATCAATGCCCTCAGCTTCAGTCGGCGGAGCTCCTTGATCGGATCGCTCTCCGGTGCCAGCCGGCGGACATGGTCGACGATCCGTTCCAGATCGCTCGTGCGGACATCGGGCGGTGGGGGAGTGAACCGCGGAAGGACCGTTGCAGCCCGCACGCGCAGTTTCTCCGTCGACAGTCCAGTGTGCAGGTCGAACGAAATCAGATAACCGTAGAACTTGCGCACCGCTGCGAAGGTCGTCTGGGCGGTCCGCATGCGCGAGACTTGCTCGGGAGTCTTGATGTCGTCGGGCACGAGATCGCGCAAGAACGCGATCGCATGCTCCTCGCCGAGCTCGGTCACCGCTGCCTCGGGCGAAAGCCCTTGCACCTCCTCCAGGTGACGCAGAAACTTCCGCAGCGCCAACGCGTAGGTCGTCCGACTACGCGGCGAAAGCCGCAGATCATCGAGAAAGCGAGCGACCGCCTCTTCGATCGTGATGCCCATGGGCTCGCGCCTCCCCATCGTGTCGAGAGTATAGCGTACGAACGCGCTATCGTCCGCGAGGTCACGACGCTGTCAGCTAGACACGTCGATCGACTCGGTGGTAAGACTAGCCACGAGCCAGCGGGCCGATGCGCCTGTGGGGGTGTTGGCTCAGTACCCGGGGAGTAGTTCGATGCGATCGATTCGGCTCCTGCCCGCATGGGATGAGGTCCAGCCACGCGTTCGCGCGGCAACGTTCGAACTCGGCCTCATGGTTGGCCTCTTTTCGCTGTACTTCGTCACGCGGGGAATCGCTGCTGGGCGCGCCTACGATGCGTTCCAAAACGCCTTCTTGGTGATGCGCCTCGAAAACGCACTCGGTCTCGCGATCGAGCAGCAGCTCCAACGGATCGTGCTCGCCACTCCCGCGCTCGTCACGTTCCTCAACGGGATCTACGCTTTCACGCACCTGTGGACGGTTCTCCTGTTCGGCGCATGGGCGTTCTTCCGTGTTCCCGACCGCTACCGCGAAGTGCGCGCGACCTTCCTCGCCATCCTCGGCGCCGGTCTCTTGTCGTACACCCTGTTCCCGCTCGCTCCGCCCCGCTTCTTTCCCTGGCGCGGCTTCGTCGACACCCTCGCCCTGATGCGCGGCGTCAACTACGATCACCCGGGAATCGCGACCCTCTACAATCCTTTCGCCGCCATGCCGAGTCTCCACGTCGCCTTCGCTGTTTTCGTCTGCCTGGGACTCTTCCGGTTATCCGGCAGTCGCCTGCTACACGGCATCGGCATGCTCTACGCCGCGTTGATGACGCTCGCTGTCATCGGTACCGCGAACCACTACGTCCTCGATTGCCTAGCAGGAACCGCCCTCGCCGCCGCAGCCTGGGCGATCGTCCCGCGGCTCGTCGGCCGCTCCGCCCGCGAAGCGTTACCCCTCCCTGCGGTCGCCGTCGCTCGCTCCCGATTCGGACAAGACCGATCGTGAGCATCGTACTGCTCCCACCGCTCGCGCCAGCGACTCCGAGCAGCCTAACCTACTTGATCGCTTCCTCGACGGAGTTCGCGACAGCCTTCGACACCGCCGTCAGCCATTCCCGCTTTCGACTCGACCAGTCCCGATCGTCAGGAAAGTCGTCGCTCGACCCCTCACCCCAGTCGTTTCCGTGCACCAGCGGCCTTTTCTCGAGTGGAACGCGAACCGACCGCTCGATGATGCTGCTCAGAGTTCGCCAGGACCACTCGCGCGGTAAGAACCGGACTCGTCCGTCTCGGAACGCGAGCGGATAGCCTCGCCGAGCGACACAACAGAAGACGACCACGTTCTCCTCGCGAGCGACCCGGCTCAGGAAAGCGATTGCATCCCCGCTCCGGAGAACAGGATCCACGATGATCGCATGCGGACGCCACGAAAACAGCAAACGCTGAGCCTCACCGAGATCGTCCACTCCTCGCACCAGCGCCCATGACTCCAAGGCACGAGCCATCCCCTCCCGGAACCAACACTCGTCGTCGACCACCAAGATGCGCCAGCCTGCCTTCACCGATCGCCCCCGGTCGACTTTCCAACGTCACTATCGTAACCGTTCGGCACGGCTAGCACCCCCACACAGGCCCGATCGTCCCGGTTTCGTCCCTCCCTCTCGGCCAGGCCGGAAAGCACGCGAGAACCGGGCCCAGTCCTAGGCAGGCAGTCCTGACCCAGGCACCGTCGAGTCGGCGGCCCCTGAAGCCTTACCTGCAGTCGCCGATTTCCGCTGTCCCGACCAGCGAACTGGTAGTGGGATCTCGCCAGCCCACCCAATGACCAGTGCCCCGAAGGCGCATCGGTTCTTCCATTGGCAGGCTCGTTACCGCAGAAACTTCCCGGGAAACACGATCGGCAAAGGCAGCAGTCTGGATTCCCTACCTCGTGCCATCCGACTCGACACGCCCGCCTCTGCCCTGGCAGCAGAAGTGAGAGCCAGCAGCCGTGACAGGTGCGTCGCTCGGCAGTTGGCAACCATCTGGAATAGCCGCCCGGTCACCCGCTATCCGCTCTCCGAGGCTCCGACGCAACAGCCTCCGAGCAGGAGCACGAGCCAATAGTGCCCCACGCGACGACGGTCCATTGGCGCTGACTGGTCCACTAAGCGCATCGTCCAGTCTTCTTCCATGTGCCCGAGCTCGCGCTCCGACCGTCGCCATTGCAGGAGTCTCCCACACTCGCTGAGCGAGCCGCTGCCAGCCAGCGCTCGCACCGTTCCTGCACCGTCAGTCTCTCGGCGGCAGCTGGTCGATAGCGAGCTTCCGTTCGAGGTCAGCTAGCTTCTGCCGGAATTCGGCTTCGCAAGCAGCGTAGACGCTGAAGCACCGACGCTCGAAGCAGATCTGGGCCTCGGGACGACCGTCCATCCCCCGTCGCACCCACACCGTAGCGCTGTACCCCCTTCCCGCCCCAATCGGGTATCCCGGGTTGATGGGGGGTCAACCGGCGTCAAACGCACGCTCGGGGCAAGCGGATGCGGGTTTTTGTGGCTCGTCCGGTCATCCTGACCGGTCGCTGACTACCCGGACAGCACAAAGCCGATGACGCCCCCAGCCGCACGATCCGTCTCACTCGAGCGTACACCGGACAGGGATCGTGCGGTGCTGGTGCGCGAGTCAGACGCTGTCGACCGATGAAGGGCAGAGACGTCTGGCGAGGCAGCCCAGCCGGTGCCGAGAAGCCAGGTGCCCGGGGTCAGTCCGCCGAAGCAGCGATCGTATAGCCAGCTGCCTCGATCCCGTTCCGGATCGCTTCCTCCGGCACCTGCTCGTCGCTCACCACGCGCACGATTTTCTGCGCGAGGTCCACCTCGATTTCCTGGATTCCCACGATCTTCCGAAGCTCCTCGGTGATCGCCCGCACACAGTGCTGGCAACTCACCTCCGGCACCCGATACGTCCGCGTCACCATCGCATGCCTCCCACCATCATGATCCTCAGTACTCGATACCCCACAGGGGTATCCAATATCACTATACCGCGCCGCCCACACTCGACCAAGTCCGCTGCGGGTTTCGCACGCCCGATCTCGTGCCCATCCCTGCAGCACGCGATGGATCGCCTCCGGAGCGAGTCACCTCGTGCTCGCGAGACACTGTTCTCGTACCGCTGCTGTCCCTTCTGAGTCCGGCTGGAGCCCACGTGGGCACCTCAGACGTCCGGTCGTCGGAGCAGAAGCCGTTGCAACACCGCACGCCCGCCTTGTCGGATCCTCGAGCGGGGGAACTGCACATGGCTCGTGCGAGCACACCCGGAAAGCTGGCTGCCCCCGCTCCGGCCCATTGTGCGAGAACCTCACCGATCGATCGAGATCCGGTAAAGCTCCCACCTCTCCATCGAGATCGAGACCGAGCTGAACTCATCATCGCCGAGCGCGCAGCGCAGAGCGCGGTCTCGTCCCGCCTGAGCAGGGTCAGCCCTCCTGCTGCAACGCCGAATTACCGGACGGCAGGTGCAGTTCCGCACCGGCCGAGCGATCCCGGTTCCCTTCCTTCCACGAAGGCCGAGCGGTTCG
>DAOTYK010000285.1:0-7878 GCA_034434855.1 Thermomicrobium sp. | reverse complement strand
ATCCGGAAGTGTGTCCACTGTGGTTTCTGCCTGCCGGCTTGCCCGACCTACCGGATCACCTGGCGGGAGCGCTCCTCACCGCGCGGCCGGATCTGGCTCATGAAGTCGGTGGCCGAAGGACGACTGGATCTTCTCGATCCGGTGTTCGCTGAGGAAATGCAGCTTTGTCTCAATTGTCGAGCCTGCGAGGCCGTCTGCCCGAGCGGCGTGCATTACGGCGAGATCCTGGAAGCATCGCGTGCCCAACTGGTGCAGCATCGCCAGCAGTCGTGGCGCGAGCGACTCTTCCGGGTAGTCGGTTTCCGCATTCTCCTGGGTGACATGCGTCGCTTCCGGGCGGCGAACGCACTCCTCCGCTGGTATCAGCGCAGTCCTCTCCGGCCATTGGTTCGTCGGAGCGGTGTCCTGCGGCTGCTCGGTTTGGAGCACGCCGAGGCATTGCTGCCGACGATCGCGGATCGCTTCGTGGTAGCTGATGGGCGTTTCGTACCGGCCCAAGGAGAGCGGCGTGGTCGGGTGGCGCTCTTCACCGGTTGCGTGATGAGCACGGCGTATGCGCACGTGCACGAGGCGACGATCCGCGTCTTGACCCGCAACGGGTTCGATGTCGTGCTCGTCTCTGGACAGCAATGTTGTGGTGCGCTGCACGTGCACAGCGGCGAGCCGGAGTTGGGTCGGCGGCTGGCGCGACAGAACATCGAGGTGCTGGAGTCACCGTACCTCGATGCGATCGTCGTCAATGCCGCTGGTTGCGGGGCGATGCTGAAAGAGTACCCGGCGTTGTTGCGGCAGGATCATGACTATGCCGAGCGGGCTCGGCAGCTGGCAGGAAAGGTCCGCGACGTGCTCGAGTTTCTCGTCGAGCGCGGCCTCACGGCACAACCGGGTCCCTTGCCGTGGACCGTGACCTACCAGGAGCCATGCCATTTGGCGCACGCGCAGCGGATCACTCAACAGCCGCGTGTCCTGCTGCGCGCCATTCCCCAACTGCGACTCGTCGAGATGGCCGAATCAGCACTCTGCTGCGGTTCGGCCGGTATCTATAACCTCTTGCAACCGGACATGGCGTCGGCGCTCTTGGCGCGCAAGCTGGACAACGCGTTGGCCACCGGCGCGGACGTCATCGTCTCGGCCAATCCCGGGTGTATGCTCCAGCTGGAGGCCGGGCTCCGGGCGCGCGGTGTGCGCCTTCCCGTCCTCCATCTGGTGGAAGTGCTGGATAGGGCCTACGCGGCGGCGGAAGGCAGGCCGGCGGAGATTCTGGCAGCGGTCGCCGACTGATCGCGCGCGCAGCTCTCGTGCCATCGTAAGGAGCGCTCGATGGTGCGTCGCGGACTCGGACGCTGGTTCCTCTTCGTGTGGCTCGCTGTCACGTTCTCTGTGCTGCCGGCTCACGCCCAAGAAGGGAGCGGGGTCATCAGTGGTCAGGTGCAGAACGGGACGGCCGGTGGTGGACCGGTCAGTAGTCTCACGGTGACGCTGCGCCACTTCGCTGGGCTGCAATTGGCCGAGGAGCGGCAAACGCAGACTGGCCCCGACGGATCGTTCCGCTTCGATGGCTTACCGACCAGCCCGCAGGACGCCTACCTCGTGGTCGTCCGCTATGCGGGTGTGGACTACGTCAGCGGTATGGTGCAACTCGACCAGCAACCGGAGCAGACGGTCGAGCTCACGGTCTACGAGACGACCACGGATCCCAGCGCGGTGCGGATCGCCTCGCGTTCGCTCGTTATCGCTGGTGCCTCACCCGAGCTGCGGACAGTCGACATCATGGACATCCTCATCGTCGAGAACGGTGGTGACCGGACGTATCTCGGGGATCGATCCGGTGTCGTCCTTCGCATACCGTTGCCCCGAGGGGCGCAGGAGATCAGTCCGCAACCAGGATTCGATTATGGCCAGCCACGACTCGAGGACGGTGTGCTCCTGACGACCGGTCCTCTTCCACCTGGCTCGCAGACGGTCGTCTTGAGCTATACCGTCCCCTACGAAGGGACGCGGGCGACGCTCTCCATCGGAACCGCGATGCCGACCGGCACGCTCCGTGTCTTGGTGCGCGACGGGACGTACCGCCTCAGTTCGCGCAGCTTGATCGACACGGGCACGGTCGAAGTGAGTGGCGTGACCTATCGCGTCTTAGCGGTCGATGCGCCGGTCGTCGGCGATCTGCACGTCGTCCAAGTGAGTGGGCTGCCGCGGACCGGCTTGCTCTTCGATCTGCCCACCGGACCGCTCATTGCGTTGGTGGTCGGCGTCGCTGGATTGATTGCAGCCGGGGTGTTGACGGTGACCGTTCTGCGCCGACGGCGCGTCGCGGCGGAGACGAGTCAACTGATCAGCGACGAGCGGCTGCAACTAGCCGCTGAACTCAATCGGTTGGACGAAGCGCGGGCAGCGGGCGAACTCGACGAGACGGCGTACCAGGAGCAGCGGTCAGCGGTCCTCGCGCGCTTGCGGCAGCTCGTCGCCCGCGAGCAGGAAGTCGAGGGGAGCAGCTGACTGTGAAACGATCGATCCGTGCGGAGGATCTCGCACTACTCCAGCTGGTGAGTGATGCGCAGATCGCACCAGATGCGAGCGCTGTCGCCTACGTCGTGACGACGATGGATCTGGAAGCGGATCGCTACCGCTCGGCGATCTGGCTCGCGCCGGCTGATGGCTCACCACCGCGCCGGTTCACGAGCGGAACGCATCGTGACACGATGCCGCGCTGGTCACCGAGCGGTGAGGACCTGGCTTTCCTGTCCGATCGCACCGGTAGTGACCAGTTGTGGGTGATTCCGCGGAATGGTGGTGAGGCGCGGCAACTGACGAACTTCGCGGAGCCGGTGACCGGCTTTGCCTGGTCCCCGGATGGGCAGCGCATCGCTGTCGTGACGCGTGCGCAACAGGTAGAGGGTAAGGTCGACCCGGAAACCGACGTCGTCCGCTTGACGCGACTCCGCTACCGCTTCGATGGCCAGCGGGGTTTTCTCCACGAGCGACGGAGCCATATCTGGGTCGTGGACGTGCGAACAGGGACGGTGGAACGCGCGACCGATGGTGACTGGGACGACGACTGGCCAGCCTGGTCACCGGATGGCTCGCAGCTCGTCTTCACGTCCAATCGCACGGAGGAGCGCGAGTGGAACGCAGCGAGCGAACTCTGGCTCCTGCGCTTCGATGCGGCGGGCCGACCGGCCGAGCTCTCCTGTGTCACCGGTGGCCCGTCAGCAGCGCTCGGGCGACCGAGTTGGTCGCCGGATGGGCGACTCATCGCTGCTGTCGGTCACTTCGAAGCCTGGGCAGGCTCGGCGCGGCACAAGCGACTGTGGGTGATAACGCCAGACGGGAACGAGCGCCGCAACCTCTCCGCTGATGTCGACGCGACCCTCGAGGATAGCTTGCTCACCGACGCGTTCGGCGCCTCGAAGCCGGGACTTGTCTGGTCACCGGATGGTCGATGGATCTTCGCCCAGGTGAGCGAGCAGGGGGCGGTTCGACTCTACCGGTTTCCGGTCAGCGGCGGTACCCCGGAGTGCATCATCGGTGGGGCGCGGCGCGTGCTCGACTTCAGCCTGAGCGCTGACGGGCGCTGGATCGCAGCGGTCATCGCGGACCCGATCGATCCAGGCTCGGTGTGGCTGTTGGCAGCCGACGGGAGCTCGAGCCGGTGCTTGGCCGATCCCAATGCGGACTGGAAAGAGCAGGTCGAGATCCTGCGCCCGGAGGAGATTTGGGTCTCGAGCCCGGTCGATGGGCATCCCATCCATGCGTGGGTGATCCGGCCTCGGAACGCTGGCCGCGAGCGGGTGCCACTCGTCTTGTCGATCCATGGCGGGCCGCACGGAATGTACGGGTGGGCCTATTGTCACGAGTTCCAGGTTCTCGCGGCGGAAGGGTACGGAGTCGTCTACGCGAACCCGCGTGGGAGTCAGGGGTACGGAGAGACGTTTCTGGCGTGCACGCGCGGAGCCTGGGGCGAGGCCGATATGCCTGACCTCATGGCAGTCGTCGACGCGGTCCTTGCCCAAGGGTGGGCGGACCCGCAGCGTCTCGGCGTCTGCGGCGGCTCGTATGGCGGGTACATGACAAACTGGATCATCGGCCATACCGACCGTTTCCGCGCAGCGGTCTCCATGCGATGCGTTTCGGAACTCGTGAGTATGTATGGGACGAGCGATATCGGCGTCTACTTCAGCGAATGGGAAATCGGTGCGACCCCGTGGGACGATCCGGAGCGCTACCGCCGTCTCTCTCCGCTCACGTACGCGCCGAATATCTGGACGCCGCTTCTGCTCCTGCACGCGGAGGAAGACTGGCGCTGCCCGATCGCACAGGCCGAGCAGCTCTTCACCTGGCTGCGCCGCTTGGGGCGCACGGTCGAACTCGTCCGCTTCCCGGGTGAAGGTCACAACCTGACCCGGAGCGGCCGACCACGTCACCGACTCGAGCACCTCGAACACGAGTTGCGCTGGTTCCGGACGTATCTCTAAAGCGTTTCAGCGCGGCTCCGAACTGCGACTCTCGACGCGCTCGATGATCTCCCGGCCGCGCTCGATGACGGCTTTGGCGAGTTGGTCCGAAAGACGTTGCAGGTTGACCCAGCGCTCCAAGAGGCTCACCGGGTCGTGACGGGAGGATCGTCCGAGTTCGACGCGGGGACGCGCGACGCGTTCCGTCTGCAACGTGATACCGGCGACGTGTGCGGCGCCCAAGTCGCTGAGCCAGCGCCGCACCTCGAGGGGGCGAATGGTTGCCGCGCGCTCTGGAGTCGTGGTGATGGTGAGGCGGATGATCGCTTCCGGGATCAGCGTCGCCTGCCGCTCGAGTGTGCGGCGGATCTCGTCCATCGGTGCGTCGGTCAGGATGTCGAGACGGAACGTGCGCATCGGGCGGGTACGGAGCGGCCGGAACTCCCAGCTGACGTTCCGCGGGTATGGTCCAGCGGCGATCCTGACCGCGACGTAGCCTTTGTCCTCGCGCTCCTCTCCAAAATCGATCCGCTCCACGCTGCCGGCATACACCACAGGTGGCCGCTCGTGGAGCACTTGATGCGAATGGAGATGACCGAGCGCGACGTAATCGATGGGAGCGCTGGTCAGGCCGAGCTCGTCGAGTCCGAAGAGCGGGTCGTTGCCGAGGATCACGCTGCGTTCGCTCCCGAAGCGTCCGCCTTCCAGCGAGAGATGGCCGAGGAAAACGGCCGGGGTCGCTGGGTCGAGCGCAGCGAGCAGGGGAGCCAGCGCAGACGCGATGATTTCCTTGTAGCGCCGCTCCAGTTCCGGAGCGCCGGCCTCGCGCAGCGCATCATCGGCCAGCAGGAGGCGGGGTGGTATCCAGGGGAGCGCGACGACCTGGAGCGGGCCGCTCGGAGTCGCGATGGTGAACCGCTCGGGCCGGTTGGCGACGATGACGCCGGGTAGACGCAATGCGGCGTAGATATCGATCGGTGTCGAACGCACCACGCTGCGTGGCCGGTCATGGTTGCCGACGAGGAGCACGATCGGGATTCCCGCAGCGAGGAGACGCTGGATGCGCTCCGCGAAGCGGCGCTGAAGGGTCGGGCTCGGCTCGGCGTGCTTGAACGCATCGCCGGCGAAAAGGACAGCATCGAACCGCTCCTCGATCGCCGCAGCGATGATCTGATCGAAGGCGTCGAGAAAGTCCTGGATGCGGGAGCTATAGCCGAGATCCGGACGGAACTGCCCGTGCGTCTCGACGCCCAGATGCAGGTCAGCGAAGTGGATCAGGCGAAGCATCGTTTCTGCCTTCACGTCACTGGCCGAGGAGCAGCCGCAGATGGCGCTCGTCGTCCATCGTCTTTCCTCGCCCGCGTACCAGCGCGAGGATCTCCTCACGTCGATACTGTCGGGTGCGAATGGCGACCGGCATGCGCACCGCATGTCCGACGATGACGCATTCCTGGCGTGGGCTGAGATTGGCGAGGAGGCTGCGAAGGCCAGAACGGTCGGCGACACCGGTCAAGACAGCCTCGATATCGTGCTGGTCGCTGAGTGGCCCGATCACCTTGGTACCCAGCTGGGAGAGGATCTCGCGATCGATGCTGGAGGGACGCTGATCGACGATGAGCAAGGTGACACGATATTTGCGCATCTCCCGCGCGATAGTACCGAAGATCGACTGCCGAGCGGCTTCGGGAGTGAGGAACTTGTGCGCTTCTTCGAGGACGATGACCAGTGGTCGCAGGGTACTCTGCCCACCCGCTTGCTGTGCCTGGAGGACATCTTCGGTATAGCGATCGTGAATCCGGCGGGTGAGCAAGTTGGCGACCAGCATGTAGTCGAGGAACGAGTCCCAGCGACCGAACTGCACGATGATATGGGTGCCGCGCTGCAGCTTGCCGATGATCTCGTCGATCACGGACGTGTCGAGCGTCTCGCGGATATAGGGCCGATTGGCCAAGCGTCCCAGTTTGGCCCGCAAGGCATTGACCGAGGCTTCGGCGACACCAGTGCTCGCGCAGAACTCTTTGACCGCTTCGGTATCGAATTCCAGTGTCTGGCGGATCCACCGCGGCCCGTAGCGTGCCCGCAGGTGATGTGCCACCGTGGCGAAGGTCGGGTTGAGATTGAGCTCCTCCGCCAAGAGTTCGATGTCTTCCGGTTCGATCTGGTCGAGGCCGATCTGGATAGTGCGGGCGCTCGCACTCCGTTCCGTCCGATCGTCGAGCGTATAGACCTGGACCCGCGAGGGCCCGAAGAGTTCGAGCAAGCCGATCAGTTCAGGCTGATCAGTGGGGGCGTGCGCATATTCGTTGTGCATGTCGAAGAGCAAGACCGAGACTTGGTCAGCCAGGACGAGACCGACGAGGAGCAGGCGAGTCAGCACGCTCTTGCCGCTCCCGCTCTGCCCGAAGACGCCATTGGAGCGCTTGACGAGCTCGGCTAAGTCCAACGGGACCGGGATGTCCATCGCTGGAGGTGTGCCGAGCGCGAAATGCGTGCTGTCCTCGTGGCCGAACACGAGCGCGAAGTCGTCCACCGTGGCCTGACGCAAGCGTGCGAAGTGGGTTGGAATGCTCCGTGCGGGTTGTGGCTGGTCGCTTTCTGGCTCGAGAACGAGCGAGGGACGAATCTCAGCAGTGGCATAGGCGTGTGTCCCGCGCACGATGCGACTGAGGAAGGGGGAACGGATCGGTGGATCAGCCAGCAAGGCGGCGTCGGTGGTGTCGAGCGCCAGATCGGTGATCATTCCGAAGTAGCGGCGCTCGATCCCCTCGAGGACGACGAAACTACCGACGCGTAGGCGCTCGACAGCAGCCGGGTCGAGGAGCCGGACACGAAGTCCTTGGCTGAATCGGCCGTCGGTCACGACACCGAGGAACGCGTTGTCGCAGACTCGGTCGGTGACGTGGGCGTTGCGCTGGCCGTCGAGGCTCATCATCCTCGTCCGTTCGCGTTCTGACGCGCTCGCGCCCCGGATTGTACCATGGAAAAGAACTCGATCGGTGGAGACGAGCAGGATGCTGGACAACGAATGGGAGACGTTAGCTGAACTTCTCAAAGCACCAGTCGATCCGAGTCGACGCGTCCTGGCTGGACCCGTCGGCCGCCTGCAGGCACTGCATTGGATCACCCGCGCGGCGACGAGCAGTCTCGACCTCGACGAGATGCTCTCGACTGTCACGCGGGTTTTGCGCGAGACGATGCGCGTCGATTCCTGCGGTGTGTTCCTCTATGACGAGTCCTCCGGTACCTTGACCTTGCGGGCGGTCGATGGCGTGGCACCGGACCGTCGGGGCAGGTTCACGCTGCCACTCGGAGTCGGCATCACCGGCCAGGCGGCGCTCACGCGTCGGCTGCAGATCGCCTTTGATGCGCCGCGTCATCCAGCCTATGTCGATTATCCGCACGTGGACGATCGACCGTTCGCCAG
>DAOTYK010000284.1:0-2038 GCA_034434855.1 Thermomicrobium sp. | reverse complement strand
TCCAGGTGCCACGGCTCGAGGTACACGCACATCGTGCCGCGCCGGCGACCACCCTGACTGATCGAGGCGATCAGGGCATCGTACAGATGCAGAAACGGGATCAGCCCACCGCTCGTCCCGTTGATCCCTCGCACGGGAGCACCCGAGGCCCGGATACGCGTCACGGCGGTGCCGATCCCGCCAGCGTACTTGGCCAGCATCCCGAATTCGTACGCCGAGCCCAAAATACTTTCCAGACTGTCCTCGACCTCTGCCAGGTAACATGAGGCCAACTGGTGGTGCGGTGTGCCCGCGTTGAAGAGTGTCGGTGTACTCGGCAGATAACGGAGCGAACTCATCAGGTCGTACCAGCGCAGGGCCCAGCTGGTCCGAGTCTCGGGCGACTCGACCAGTGCCAGCCCCATCGCCACACGCATGAAGAGCGCCTGTGGCCGCTCGAGGAGTTGACGCGTTTCCGGATCCCGCACCAGGTACCGATCGGCCAGCGTCGCCAGCGCCGCATAACCGAGGAGCGCGTCGCGCGCTGGATCGAGCGCTCGCGCCAGGACATCGAGTTGGAAGGTACGGAGTCGCGGGTCCAGCGCGCCGCGAGCGATGCCACGCTCGACGAATCGCCGGAAATGCTCGGGATAGGGGAGAGGCGTCCCGTCATCCGCCTCGCGGGCGATCTTTTCCAGCAGCAGCGCCGCTGCTTCCCGCTCCGCCTCGGGCCGATCGGGCAACTGCTGGAGACAGCTCAGGATCCGAGTGTCCAGTTCGGCTGCTTCATCCCGTGCAATCGGTCGGAGCTGGAGAGAACTCGACACCAGGGAGACCATCGCACCGCCCTCCTGCTTGTCCGGCCGCCTCGCACGACCGAGCGGGCAGAGCGGCACCATACGGATGCTCCCCCGGGGCCGAGCACCCGGAACCTTGCGCTCAGGCTCGGTACCGACTCCGGCCCGCACCCACCCGCGAGGCGCGGTACCGATCCGAGCGGACGGGTCGGTCTTCGGGCTCGCGGATCGACCTACCAGCCGCGCCTTCCCAGCGGTCTCCCGCCAGTGGCCTTCCCGGTCAGGATGACCGGCTGCAGCCTTCGTTCCCGCTCACCGCTGCGGGGCAGCGCCGGATTTGCACCGGACTTCCCGGCACCCGTCCGCTTTCCGTTTTCGTACCACAAGATCACGAGGTTCCGCTCTTATCGCACCCCTACATCTTGTGGTCGCACGTCCCAGTGTATGCATCAGGCATCCTCCTGACAAGATGTTCCAGAAAGACACCACGATCCAGTCCACCACGCCAGTGCCGCCCGCTGTGCGGCGGGATGCGTCGCACTGATTCGTTCCGCGAGTCGACGGTGCCGCAACCCCCGAGTGCGAGCGCGCAGTCGCTTCGTGGGCGTCTCGAACGTGCGAAGAAGCCGTGACGACATGGCACCATCGAGAACGCCTGCACCGGCCACGACATCTGGGAGAGCGGTGCTCCTGCACGGCGATACCGACCCTCTCGCTTGGGCGAAAGGACCGAGCGGCTGCCGCGCCCGCTCGGCGCGGTCGCCAGGGAGGCGAGCTGGACAGCTCCTGCCGTCCTCATCGAGCGACTGGGCCGGCTCGAACCATCGCCGGTGCGTCGAATCCGCCAACTGTCGTTCGCCATGACTGGACATGCGCGAGCGCATCAGCTTATGATCGTTCCAACGCAGGACAGTGCGACCGGAGGAGATGCAGATGGCCCAGCTGACCATCGTATTCTTCCCAGAGGGTGCCTACGGCCCGACGAACAACTGCATCGGCATCGGTCGAGCGCTCCAGGAACTCGGGCTCCGGGTCGTCTTCGTCGTCGAGGAATCGTTCGCGGGCACCTTGGAAGCCAAAGGATTCGAAGAGCGTCTGATGCGCCTGACGCCGCCTCCCGAGCAGCCGGAAGAGCCAGGGCAATTCTGGAAGGATTTCATCGCCAATACCGCACCGCATTTCCGGGAGAGCACCTTCGAACAGATCCGCACCCTGACCGCGCCGATCTGGCGCTCGCTCATCGACGGCGCCCTGTACGTCGA
>DAOTYK010000283.1:0-7856 GCA_034434855.1 Thermomicrobium sp. | reverse complement strand
CTCACCGCTGGGCGCGAGCACAAGATCCGCGCGCGGCGGTGAACTGGACGCTCGAGACGATCGCTGCGGCGGATCGCGCGGGTCTCCACTCGGTCTGGCTGAGCGAGGACCCCGATGGGTGGGATGCGATCGCGGTCGCCAGTGCTGCGGCGGGACGCAGCGAGCGGATCCGTTTAGGTACGGGCGTGACGAGTGCGCTCCTCCGCCATCCCGTGCAGATCGCGATGGCTGTCGCGACGCTGGACCGGCTGAGCGGTGGGCGGGCTTTTCTCGGTCTCGGTCGTGGGCAGCCGGAGTTCTACGCGTATGGACTCGGTATTCCGGCTGATGCGCCGCTCGCGACGATGCGGGAGGCGATCGCGCTGCTCCGGCAGTGGTGGCAGCCGCCGTATCGGGCGTCGCTGGACGGGACGCGGTTCCGTGTCCGCGATTGGCCTCTCAGCATCGCTCCGCTCCAGGAACATCTCCCCATCTATCTCGCGGCGCTCGGTCGACAGGCTCGCCAGCTCGCCGTCCGATCAGCCGATGGCATCCTGATCGCGGACTTCGCGAGCGAACACTTTCTGGCCCAACTGCTCCCAGCGCTGCGGGCTGATCTCGCAGCAGCTGGGCGCGATCCGGCCTCGTTTCCGGTCTTCCTCCGCGCGAACCTCGTGATGACGGACGATCCGGAGCCGGTGCTCGAGGAACGCAAGCTCCCCTTCGCGTTGCTCTGCACACTTCCCGGTATGGCCCAGCAGGTCGTCGTGCCGGGCTTCGAGGTCGAGCGCCTCATCGCTGAGTTGCGCCGGCTCCTGCGGATCGACGACCTCCTGCGCGCAGGACGCCCGTGGCACGACATTCGGCGCTCGGTCGATCCAGTTCTCGTCCGCCGGCTGGTTCCGACGGAACTCGTCGCTCAACTTTGTCTCATCGGGCCGGCGCGGGATCTCCGGCCGCGGTTGGCTCGTCTCGCAGCGCTCGGCGTGACGCACGTCTTCCTGCGGGCACTGCCGGAGCCCGATACCGAGGCCTACCGGGCCGTCGTGCGAGCGCTCCTCACCGTTCCAGCGGAACCGGAGTCGTGAAGCCGCTCGCTGCCAGTCGCCCTGCTCGCTCCGGGAGGCGCGTACCGATCCGTTCCTCCCCGTGAACGGCGAGGGCGAGTCGCCCGTCTCCATGGAGCGTGGTCACCGCCTGCTCGACCAGGATCTCCTGATAGATCGCCTCATAGGCGTCAGTCATCGCGATGCTGGAGAAATGCTGCTCGACGTGTCGACGGCAAGCTGAGCGATCGATCCGATCGATCTGCTGGACTTTCTCGACCATCTCGTCGAGCGTCTTGCTGCGGCAGATGTACCCCGTCACGCCATCGACGACGATCTCTTCCACGGCGCCACCCGGGAAGGCCACGACTGGGGTGCCACAGGCCATCGCTTCGGCGAGGACCAGGCCAAAGGGTTCAGGCCAATCGATCGGGAAGAGGAGAGCGAGCGCACCACCCAAGAGTTCGGCCTTCTGTCGCTCGTCGACCTCTCCCAGGTACTCGACACCAGGGGTGCCGAGCAGGGGCAGGAAGTGCGCTTCGGCCCAGTCGCGGTCAGCGGGGTCGATCTTGGCTCCGATCTTGAGCGGGAGTCCCGACCGCCGTGCCACCTCGATCGCCCAGTCCGGGCGCTTCTCCGGGGAGATCCGGCCCACGAAGGCGAGGTACGGTGGATCCTGCGGTTCCGGTCGGAAGGGAAAGTTTTCCAAACGGACGCCGTTGTAGACCGTACCGACCCAGCGCAGTGGCAGGTCAGCCAGCGGTGCGCGTTGGCTCCAACTGATGCTGATCACGCGCTGATCGGTGAAGCGACTGAGCACGCGCCGCGTTTCCGGCATGTCCAACCGACCGTGCAGGGTGGTCACCGTCGGTGTCGTGACGGTGCGAGCGAAGGGGAACGTCAAATAATCGACGTGGGAATGAATGATGTCGAACTCGTCAGCGCGCGTGTAGACCTCTTCGAGCATGGCAACGTGCATCGCGATCGGATCTTTCGTCCCTGCCAGGCGCAAGCCGGAGGGAGCCATCGGGATCAGCCGAGCACTCGTCTGCGAGTCCGCTGTCGCGAAGAGCGTCACGTCGTGCCCGCGCCGGACGAGCTCTTCGACCAATGCGAAGACGACTCGCTCGGTTCCGCCATACAACTTGGGTGGTACCGCCTCGTACAGGGGCGCGATCTGCGCGATCCGCATTCCCTCCACCTCCCGTCCCTGAGCGTCGTCGTGCTTTCGAAGAACAGGTCGCTGATGGAGCAGCGAACCGGCACAGAACGCCGACCACTGGAACATAACGCATTGAGCTTGTTCGTGTCAAGGGCACAGAACGACTCGACGCAGTCTCTGCCGCATCCTGAAAGCTAGAATGCGGGCGAAGGGAGGCTTCCTCGATGCTGGAGAGCACGCTCTCGCATCTCGTGTGTACCGGGTGCCAACGCACCGTTTCGGCTGACGAATGGCATGGAACGTGCCCAGATTGCGGTCACGTCTTAGCTGCTCGCTACGATCTCGAGCGCGCCCGCCGGACTTTTCGTCCTGCCGAGCTGGCTGCTCGCCCCTGGACACTCTGGCGCTATGCGGAACTCCTGCCGGTGCGCGATCCCCGCTTCCGGCTCACGCTGGGCGAGGGTGGCACACCGCTCCTTCCAGCGCCGCGGCTCGCTCGCACGTTGGGGTTGCGGCGGCTTTGGCTGAAGGACGAGAGTCGGAACCCCACCGGGAGCTTCAAGTCTCGCGGCCTGGCCGTCGCGGTGAGTCGGGCGATCGAACTCGAGGCTCGCGCGATCGCCTTGCCATCAGCCGGGAACGCCGCTGCCGCGCTCAGCGCCTATGCAGCGCGCGCTGGTCTTCCTGCTTTCGTCTTCCTCCCGATGGAGACGCCGCCGAGCATCGTTCGGGAATGCCTGGCCTACGGTGCTCGGGTCTACCGCGTGCGTGGCCTCATCACCGATTGCGGGCGCCTCGTGCGTCGCTTCGCCGCTGAGCGCGGCTGGGTCGATCTCTCGACGCTCCGCGAGCCCTACCGTGCCGAGGGCAAGAAGACGATGGGCTTCGAACTCGCCGAACAGCTCGGTTGGCGTCTTCCGGACGTCATCGTCTATCCGACCGGTGGAGGAACCGGCATCGTCGGTATGGAGAAGGGTTTCGCCGAACTCGCGACGCTCGGGCTGCTCGCTGGCTCACCTGCGCGTTTCGTCCTCGTCCAACCGGCGGCGTGCGCACCCCTCGTGCGCGCCTTTCATGAGGGCGCCACGCGGGCACGACCGTGGGAAGGAGCGCAGACGATCGCGCCCGGGCTCCGTGTCCCCGCGACCATCGGGGACGAACTGGTTCTCGCAGCCGTACGGGCGAGTGGTGGCACAGCAGTCGCGGTGAGCGATCAGGAACTTCTCGAGGGGATGCGGATCCTGGCGACGACTGAGGGGGTGCTCGTCTCGCCGGAGGCTGGGGCGACCGTCGCGGCGGTTCGGCAGCTCAGGGCCAACGGTTGGCTGGCTCCCGATACCGAAGTGGTGCTCTTCCTGACCGGCAGCGGGCTCAAGCATCCGGAACTCCTTCCCTCCGACGAGCAGTGTCCGGTGCTCGATCCGGACGCTGAGACGTTGCCCGATTCGCCGGTCGGCTGAACCGGCTGGACTCGGTGGGAGCGTGACAGCGTTGGGCTTCAGTGGAGGGGCTGACAGCGTGGGCAGAACACGCTGCTCCGGCCAGCGATCCTGGTCCGCGCGAGTCCGGTTCCGCAGCGCGGGCAAGGCGTACCAGCCGGCTTGCCGTACACCTGGAGCCGGGACTGGAAGGAGCCGGCCCGTCCCTGACCGTCGCGGTAGTCGCGGATGGTGGTTCCGGCGTTCTCGATCGCTGCCGATAGGACGGTGCGCAGCGCGACCAGCAACCGCTCGACCTCATCCAGGGAGAGCGTCTCGCAGTGCCGTGCCGGATGGAGATGCGCCTGGTACAAGGCCTCGTCCGCGTAGATGTTCCCGATTCCGGCCAGGAGCGCTTGATCGAGCAGGGCAGCCTTGATCGCTGTCCGGCGCTCGCGCAGACGCGACCAGAGCGCGCGTGGGTCGAGGGACGGATCGAGGGGCTCGGGGCCGAGTCGCCTGGAGAAGGCTTCCCAGCCTGCCTGGTCGAGGAGAGCGATGCGCCCGAATCGCCGGATGTCCAGATAGCGGAGCAGGAACCGTTGCCGCCGATCGACGAGCGAAGGGGGCAACGGTCGCAGCGAGCGCATGACCAGTGCCAGGTGACAATGCTTTCCGGGGGCGGTAGCAGGGTGGCTGAGCCGGAGTTCCCCGGTCATGCCGAGGTGGATCACGAGTCGGTCACCGTTCGCGAAGCGAGCAGCGAGATACTTCCCGCGGCGTTCGAGTGCGACGATGCGGTGCCGGCGCACGCGACGGGCGAAGGCCGGCCACGGATCGAGCAGAATATCCTCGGGGTGCTCGCCGCGGAGCGCACCGATGACCAGCGCGCCGATCAGAACGGGCGCCAGGGTGCGGCGGATGGTTTCGACTTCCGGTAGCTCTGGCATGTCGACCTCACGAACCGAGGAGGGAAGGGAATGGCTGATGTCTGTATCTTCTGCGAGATCGTCGCTGGTCGCCAGCCAGCGCGCCTCGTCCATCAGGACGACTCGGTGACCGTCTTTTGGGATATCCGTCCCCAGGCGCGGGTCCACCTCCTCGTCGTCCCTAACCAGCATATCGGGTCACTGGCCGAAGCGGAGGGGAGCGATCCGCTCTTGCTCGGCCGCTGCCTGCAAGTCGCAGCCAAGGTCGCGCGCGAGCATGGGCTCGACCGGAGCGGCTACCGGGTGGTGACGAACGTCGGCCCGGATGCTGGTCAGAGCGTGTTCCACCTCCATTTTCACGTCCTCGGTGGGAACCGGTTGCGTCTGCCGCTCGGCTGATCGCGTCGGCGAGCGCTCGTGCGGAGCCGCCGCGCCGGAACACGTTCCGACGCGGCGGCTGGCCGTCACGCCTCGTCTCGTTACGGTCGGGCGAGCACGCTGCGTGGCACGATCGGGCTCGCCCCAGCCTGGAGGAGCCGCTGGCTGAGGGCCGGGAGCTCCTCGTCGAAGACCTTCTGCACGCGTGTCAGAACCGCGTCGATTTCGGCGGCGAGCAGCCGATACACCTCCTCCTCACCAGCTGTCGGACGGTCGTCCGCGCTATCGACGAAGCTCTGCAAGGTCGCCAGCCGAGCCGGAGCGCGCGGCGGGAACTGGCGCGGGTCATCCATGCGCGGCTCCAAGAGTTCATCCACGAGCGCCCCGAGGCGATCGATCATGCTCCGCACGGCGTCCACGAGATCGGCAGCAGCGCCGCTCGCTTCCAAGCGGTCGCGCCACTCCAGGAGCTGGCGCCGGGTGTCGCGCAGGCGGTTTATGGCATCGTGTGCTTCGGAGACCTTGTCGCGAATATGCACCAGCAGCTCGTACTGTCGGACGAGGTCTTCGTGGCTGACCGAGAGGCGCGGATCGGGCTGGATCTCGAGTGGTTGCGTCCAGCTCCGGTCGCCCACGGTGAGGCGAACCTGGTAGGTGCCGGGCACCACGCGCGGGCCGACCAGGTACCTCTCGTAGGGTTTGTCGCCGATGGCCCGACGGGCGCCTTCGATGCGGAGGTCCCAGACGAAGCGGTGGAAGCCAGGAGTCTTGGCGAGACGCGGAGGAAGGGATGGCTTCTTCTCGTCCGGCACATCGGGTAGCGGATCGACCGGCTTCTCGCTGGAAAAGCGCCGCAGTTCGCGGCCATCCGCGTCCAGGATGCTCAGCGTCACCTCGGTTGGTTCTTCGGAGAGATAGTACGTGATGATCGCTCCGTCCGGCGGGTTCTGACCAGCGTCGAGCGGTCGCGCCTCCTTGACGCCGGTCGGTTGTTCGATGACCCAGGCCGCATAGACGATCGGACCGGCCCAGCGGTAGCTCACGGTGTTGGGCACCTCGCTCCCGTATCCGGGATAGGTCCTGAAGCGGATGGTCGGGCGCGGAGCGAAGAGAGAAGCTGGTCCGTCCAGACGAGCCGGATCGAGTTGCCGGAGCGGCGTCACGTCGTCCAGGATCCAGAAGCTCCGACCGTGCGTCGCGACGACCAGGTCATCGTCCTTGACGACCAGATCATAGATGGGGCAGATCGGAAGATTCCCCTGCCAGCGGTGCCAGTGCTGGCCGTCGTCGAGCGAGATCCAGAGTCCCGTCTCGGTACCGAGGTACAAGAGACCCGGCTTGGCTGGATCGACGCGGAGCACGCGGCAGATCGTCTCGGCTGGGAGATCGCCGCGCAGCGAGTGCCAGGTCTTGCCGCCGTCGCGCGTGACGAAGAGGTAGGGGGCTGGATCATCGAGTCGGTAGCGGTGGGCAGCCAGGTAGACCGTCTCCGGGTCGTGGGGCGAGACCTCGAGCGAGGCGACCGTGGCCCACTCGGGCAGTTCGGATGGGGTCACGTTTTCCCACGTTTGGCCACCGTCGCGCGAGACATGGACCAGACCGTCGTCCGTGCCAGCCCAGAAAACGCCCGGTCGGTGGGGCGATTCGACGAAGGCGAAGATCGTGCAGTAGACCTCGGCACCGGTGTTGTCGCGCGTGATCGGTCCACCGGAGGGCTGAAGCTTGTCCGGGTCGTTCCGCGTGAGATCCGGGCTGATCACCTCCCAGGTGTAGCCGAGATCGCGCGAGCGGTGCACGACCTGCGAGCAGACGTAGAGCGTGTTCGGATCGTGCGGCGAGAAGAGGATCGGGAAGGTCCACTGGAAGCGGTAGCGGAGCGACTCCGCTCCCTCCGCCATGCTCGTCTCGTACGGCCAGACCGTGATGTTGCGCTGCTCGCCGGTCCGGCGGTTGTAGCGAATCAGCCTCCCGTTCCCCTCGCCGCTCCCGATCGCTCCACCGATCACGATGGCGGGGTCGTCCGGCTTGACGGCGATGTGCCCGCTCTCGCCGCCTCCCGGCTCTTCCCATTCGCAGGTGGTGATGGCTCCGTTGACCGAGCGGCTGGGCAAGGCGATCGCCGTATTGTCCTGCTGGGAGCCATAGACCCAATAGGGGAAGCGGTTGTCGACGGTCACGTGGTAGAGCTGGGCGGTCGGCTGGTTGAACTGGGTCGACCAAGTTCGTCCCCCGTCGAAACTGACGCACGCGCCACCGTCGTTGCCGTTGATCATGCGCAGTGGGTTCTTGGGATCGATCCAGTGGTCGTGGTGGTCACCGTGCGGTGTCGGGACCTCGCTGAAGGTCTTCCCGCCGTCGATCGACTTCCAGAGCTTGAGGTCGAGCACCCAGAGCGTGTCGGGATCGACCGGATCGGCGCAGAGGTGGTGGAAGTACCAGGCGCGCCAGCGGAGGTCTCCCTGCTCGCTCACCCGCTCCCAGGTTTCGCCGTAGTCCTCGGAGCGGAAGAGCGCACCGTCCTCGGCCTCGACGAGTGCCCAGAGCCGTCCCGGCTTGGCGGAGACGGCCAGCCCTACGCGCCCGATGATCCCCGTGGGGAGGCCGGGTTTGCGGGTCAGCTCTTCCCACGTCTCTCCTCCGTCGGTGGAGCGGAAGATGCCGGAGCCGGGACCGCCGCTCACGAGCTTCCAGGGCCAGCGGCGTGCCTGCCAGAGCGCTGCGTAGAGGATGCGTGGATTGTGCGGGTCCATGACCAGGTCGATGGCCCCGGTCTCGGCGTCCCGATACAGGACGCGCTCCCAGGTACGCCCACCGTCGCGGCTGCGGAAGACGCCGCGCTCCTCGTTGGGGCCGAAGGCGTGGCCGAGCGCCGCCACGTAGACGAGGTCAGGGTCGTGTGGATGGACGCGGATCTTGGCGATATGCCGGGTATCGCGCAAGCCGA
>DAOTYK010000282.1:0-3180 GCA_034434855.1 Thermomicrobium sp. | reverse complement strand
GCAGTGGGCTGCGGGGAGCTGGGCGCAAGCGGGACGTGCTCTTCGCCGAGGCTGCCTGACGTGATCGCGAAGGGTGGCTACCCTGCCTTTCAACCTCGTGTCGAGTCTTTTTCAGTGAGTTCCTGTCCCAACAGCCGTCGGACAATCTCGTAGAGGGCGATCGACCCGGCAACGGCTGCATTGAGCGATTCGATTTGTCCCAGCATCGGGATGACCACCTGCACGTCGGCGCGTTTGACGAGAACCGGTGAGAGGCCGTGCCCTTCAGCGCCGACCAGCAGAACCAGCGGGAGAGGCAAGGGAGCTCGGAAAAGCGACTGGGCGTTCGGTCCTGGTTCCAAGGCGACGATCCAGTAGCCATGCTCCCGGAGCGTGTCGACTGCGCGGGCGAGGTTGGTGACGAGCGCGATCGGCAGATGCTCGACCGCTCCGGCTGAGGCGTTGACGACGGCCGGCGTGATGCCGGCAGCCCGCCGTTCCGGTAGAATGACTCCACGCACACCAGCAGCCTCAGCGGTGCGGAGTAAGGTCGCAACATTCTGGGGATCCTGCAGATGGTCGAGCAGGAGGACAATGCTTTCCGGTGCCGGGTTGAGCAACGCCGCGAAATCGATGTACGGGTAAGGACTGGTCTCGAGAACGACCCCCTGGTGATTGACAGAACCAACCATGCGGTCGAGTTCGCTGCGCGGGACGACGATGACCGGAATACCGCGAACGCGCGCTGCCTCCATCAGCGCCACGATACGGCCATGAGTCTCGATTCCGCTCGCGAGATAGAGTCGCCGGTGACGCCGCCGTCCTCTGAGGGCTTCCGCGACCGCGTTGCGACCATAGAGATACTCGCTCGGCCGACCTGGCTGTAACCGTCTCATGTCCAACGCCAGGTCGTTCCGCCCGGTGTATCCTCGACGAGGACGCCGAGTTCGTTGAGTCGACTGCGAATGTAGTCCGCCAATTCCCACTGACGTTGTGCCCGTAAGCGTGCTCGCACGTCGAGAAGAAGGTCGATGAAGGGTTCTGCTGACTGGCGACCGGTCGGTTGCTCATCGAACTGGAAGCCGAGCACAGTCGCGAGCTCGAGGAGGGTGAACTGCGCGTAGCGGATCGCTTCCAATCGCTCGCCAGAGGCTCGTGCTCGATTGATGGCACGGGCTAACTCGAAAAGGCGGGCGAGTGCGCCAGGGGTGTCGAAATCATCGTCCATTGCTTGACGGAATGCGAGTCGCGTTGCATCGGCGAGCGTGGCGAGTTCGTGCTCTGGGCGGCTCGGGAACTCAGTCGGTTCGACGCCCTGCACAGCGAGACGCAATCGATCGAAGCCCCGGGCTGCTGCCTCGAAAGCTTCCTCGGTGAAGGTGAGGGGACTACGATAGTGCGAGCTGAGCACCAGCAAGCGGAAGGGGCCAGCACCGTTCCGAGCCAGGAGTTCGCGAATGGTGATCAAGTTGCCGATCGATTTGCTCATCTTTTCGCCGCCCAGCTGGAGGAGGCCATTGTGCAGCCAGTAGCGAACGAATGGCTTCTTTCCTGTGAAGGCCTCGGATTGAGCGATCTCGTTCTCGTGGTGGGGAAAAATGAGATCCGCTCCCCCGCCATGAATGTCGATCTGTTCACCGAGATGCCGATAAATCATGGCGCTGCATTCGATGTGCCATCCAGGACGGCCGGGGCCCCAAGGACTGTCCCAAGCGGGCTCGCCCGGTTTGGCGGCCTTCCAGAGTGCGAAGTCCATGGGATGTTCCTTGCGGGGATCGATTTCGACGCGGGCGCCGGCGAGCATCTCCTCCAGCGTGCGGTGTGAGAGTTTCCCGTATTCCGGGAAGGAAAGAACGCGGAAGTAGACATCTCCGTCGATCGTGTAGGCATGCCCTTTGACGAGAAGACCCTTGACCATCTCGATGATGGTCGGAATCTCCTGCGTAGCGCGGGGGTAGATCGTCGCCGGTTTGATGTTGAGCGCGGCTGTCTCATCCAGCCAGGCATCGATGAGTTGTTCAGCCAGTTCATGAGGGGGCAGGCCGAGCGTGGCGGCGCGCTGAATGATCTTGTCGTCGATGTCGGTGAAGTTCATCGCGAAGGTGACACGATAGCCGCTGTACTCCAGATACCGGCGAATCATATCGAAGACGATAGCTGACATGGCATGGCCGATATGGGCATCGCTATAAACGGTCGGCCCGCAGACATACATTCGCACGTGCCCAGGCTCCAATGTTTCGAACACTTCCTTCTCTCGGGTCAGCGTGTTCGTCACGCGCAGCGTCATCGGTTCGTTCTCCTCGTGTCACCGTCGCGTCCCACCAGAGCATACCTGAAGCCTGCATGGATCAGAAAAGAAGCGGGCGACCAGGACCGGTCGCCCGCTCACCGCTTTGGAGAGATAGTCAGTCGTCCTTGGAGCTGGACGAGACGGTCTCCGAGCTGCTTTCGCTCTTCCCGTTGGAGCTTCCGGAACGCTTGTAGTCAGTGACGTAAAAGCCGGATCCCTTGAAGATGATCCCGGCAGGGTAGAGTAAACGACGGACAGCATTGCCGCAACTCGGGCAGCTGGCCACTGGTTCATCGGAGAAACGCTGCTTGACCTCGAATCGATGGCCACAGGTCGTGCACTCGTATTCGTAGATCGGCATCGACCACCCCTCCTGCATGGCAAGAGTCGAACGTGTCCCGCCGGGGAAATTGTAGTCGCCCTCGCATCCTTGAGCAAGGTCTAGTGGGAGAGTTTCACTCGAACCGGCTCAAGGTCAGCCCAATTTGGGCCCGCTTTGGCATCGACTTCGAGCGGCACACTGAGCTCGACGACGCCAGTCATGCGTGTCGTGACGAGTTCCGTCGTCGTCGCAAGTTCCGACTCCGGTACCTCCAGGACGAGTTCGTCATGAACTTGGAGCAGCATGCGGCTGCGCAAGCCGCGTTCGGCCAACGCTCGGTGAACAGCGAGCATGGCCAACTTCATGATATCGGCTGCAGTGCCCTGCAGCGGCATATTGACTGCCATCCGTTCAGCCGCCTGCCGTCGTGCCGGGTTGGAGGAGGTGATTTCGGGCAAGTATCGCCGTCGGCCGAAGAGCGTTTCGACGTAACCGAGTTCGGCCGCACGACGTCTCGTTTCTTCGAGATAACGGGCGACGCCGGGAAAACGCTGAAAATAGGCTTCGATGAAGCGCTGCGCTTCTT
>DAOTYK010000281.1:0-3985 GCA_034434855.1 Thermomicrobium sp. | reverse complement strand
CTGCCTGTTCCTCTGCTATCCTTCCGGGAGCGAGGTGCAGGAACGTGACGAACCGCGGGGCAGACTGGTTGGCGCAAGCGCGACGCGATCTCGCCCATGCCGAGCACGCGCGCCAAGCTGGCGACTACGAGTGGGCTGCGTTCGCTGCGCAACAGGCTGCTGAGAAGGCTGTCAAAGGGTTGCTCCTCGGGCTCGGTGGCGAAGGATGGGGCCACAGCGTCTGGCGATTGCTCCGCGGACTCGCCGCTCGCCTCGAGATACCGGAAGCGTTGCTCGACGCTGCCCGGCGCTTGGATCGCCACTATATACTGGCGCGCTATCCGAACGGTTTCCCCGCCGGCCTTCCCGGCGAGTACTACACGGAGCGCGATGCAGCGGAGGCGATCGCCGATGCACGAGCGATCGTCGAGTACAGTGAGCGTGCGTTTCCTCGACCGTGAGAGCGTGCTCGCCGCCCTGCGGGAGGCGGCGCGCGAGGCTGGCCGCTGTCCTGGCGTACGGGCGATCTACCTCTTCGGCTCCTTCGCCAGCGGTATCCCCACGCCGCGCAGCGATGCTGACCTCCTCGTGGTGATCGCCGATGGGGCGGACCGCGAAGCCGCGCGGGCATGCTGCGAGGAGGCTTTCCAAGAGTTGCCGGTGCCTGTCGAGCTCTTCGTCTGGAGCGAAGCAGAAGTGGCAGCCAGTGCCGCGAGCGGTCGTGGCTTGGCTGCCAACGTGCTCCCGCGAGCCATTCGGCTCGTCTGAGGTCTGCGCGGTTCCGTTGACCGGGGCGCTTTATGGCAGTGCGAGACGAACGACGACCGGCCGATGATCGGAGGCACTGATCGGTGGAACCGAGCCGGCGAGAGGCCGCAGCTCACCGGTGACGAACAGATAATCGATCCGCCGGTCGTCGGCGGAGGTCGGATCAGTCGCCCCGACCGCGGCCGCAGCATCGACGAGGCCGGATTCGCCGAGCCGGGTCAGCTCGGGGCTACCGGGATCGGCATTGAAATCGCCTCCCAGGACGAGCGGGCGCATCGGCTGGAGGAAAGCGAGCAGCTCCTCGATCTGGAGCAGCCGGATGGTCACCGCGGGCCGCGGGTCGTCGAGGTGGGTGCTGGCGACCCACAACGAGCCGGTGGGTGTCGCGAGCCGCACGGCGACGGCACCCCGCTCGAGGTTCTGGGTCATGCGGAAGCGTGTAGTCCTGCGCTCCAGCGGTTGGCTGCGAGTGAGGACCGCGTTGCCCCAGAGACCATCGTCACTCGCCGCACCCCAGGCGGCTTGCATGCCTAAGCGACGACTGAGCCAAGTGAGTTGGTCGGCGCTGGAGGTCACCAGCCAGCCACGGCTGACTTCCTGAAGGAGGACGATGTCCGGCTGCAGGCGCTCGATCGCTCGGGCGGTGGCTTCCAGATCCCAGCGGTGCTGCCGGTCGTAGCCCGAC
Organism: Thermomicrobium sp.; assembly: GCA_034434855.1. Lineage (GTDB taxonomy): Bacteria > Chloroflexota > Chloroflexia > Thermomicrobiales > Thermomicrobiaceae > Thermomicrobium. The sequence goes on along the minus strand of DAOTYK010000281.1, from coordinate 2,553 downwards.
TGGATGTTGTAGGTGACGACGACGAGCTCGGTGCCGCGCACGAGCGGCACCGCTTCCTGCTCCCGCGTGGTGAGGAGTTGCCACGCGAGAGCACCGGCGAGCGGTCCGGCGACTAAGAGCGCGATATGCGGCAGCAGTGCGACGGTACCCGCCGGCCAGGCCCTCGGCCATTCGAGTGCAGCGATCAGCGCGAGCAGCCCGAACAGCGCGAGCACGATCGAGTGGTCGCTGGTCGCTGTGTAGTAGCGGAAGAGGAGGGCGACCTGGAGCAGGTTCCCGATGGCCAGTGCACTCGCCGTGCGCCAGACGCGCGCTGGCATGCGGAGCGAGCGGCCACCGAGTGCGACGACGCCGGTGAGAACTGTCCAGGCCAGCGTCGCGGCGGCGATGCCGATGACGGCTCTCCAGCCATCGTCCCAGGCGAGCCACAACCCGCTCGCACCGAGCAGCGCCGTGAGGACCCAGCCGAACCAATGCCTCCCGGCGAGCGGAAGACTTGCGAGGCCCACGAGGAGGGCAAAGCCGAGGAGCGCGCTCGCCGCAGCGAGCGGCCAACCGGTGTGGACGATCGCGAAACCGAGGTTACCGGTCAAAAGGTGAAAGAGACCGAGCGCAGGGCCGAAAGCGAGGAAGCCGAGTGCCCCGCGCGGCTCGACCGGCCCGCGGTCCACCACGACCAAAGCCACCGCGACGAGCAGGAAAACCAGCAGCCCAGCCGTGGCGAGGTGACTTCCCACCCCAGGGTTCCAGGGGAGGTCGATCGTTGTCCGTGCGGTGCGGAGCGCGAGATCGAAGCCGCTACCAGCGAGGAGACCGAGTCCGGCGCGGGCTCGCCAGCGGAGGAGCGGGATCAGCATCCAGTTCGCGGCAGCGAATGCCACAGCCGCGAGGATCAGGCGGGCGAGCGGCCAGTCGACGAACTGGAGACCGGCTCGGGCGGCGACGAGGAGCAACGTGGCGACAGGCAGGAGTCGCCCTCCGCTCAGCCTCCCAACGAGCGGTGCGAGGAGCGGACTAGCGAAGACGATCGCGATCAGGCCGAGCAGGGCCAGTCGCCGGCTTTGGTCGACGACGAAGACGAGGTCGGAGACGAACACGCGCGTTGCCTGGAGGCCGAGGACAACGGCAAGTGCCACGGCGAGCCCGGCCCACCAGGTGACATCCGACGCCATACGGGGTGGGCGAGAAGCGGTCGGACGAAAAGGTGATCGTCTCACGGGTGTGTCCACGCGCTGGTCCACGACCTGCCCACGGTATCGCGAGCGAGACTAGAAGAAAATGCCGGAACGAGCAAGGAGCGATCGGCTCCAACTGCTGGCAGACGGTGAGCGATCCTGCTCGGCAGGAGCGAAGAGGGGCGAGCGGCCGGAAGCGTCGGTGGTGATGAGGCACGCGCGCTGGTATACGGGCTACTGGGAACGCGTTTCTGCTGCTTCTGCTGGCAGACGAGTCCTGGGTTCCGGTCGCGTCGTCGACGCGCGGAGGAGGGCTAGGCAGTGTGGGAGCCGATGCCGCGCGGTCGACTCCTCGGAAGAGGCTGGGGAGGGATCTTGACAACGTGGCACGACCGTGCTATTCTGAAAGTGCGATCCCGACGAGTTGTCGTCGGACCGTCGCGGAAGAGTGCCTGGGCGACCAGGCAGCTCGTTCCTGATCCAGCGGCCACCTGCTGGATCAGCTGTTCCGCAAGGAACGGCGCCAGGATCGTTCACCAGCCGGACCGGCGCGAGCCGGGAAGGGGGGTGAATCGAGGAACTGGCGGATTACGCGCCGGGACGAGAGAGGCTCGTCGGGGTCGCTTTTTGCTCCATTTGCTCGTCGCTGCCGCTTCTCCGGTTCCTGGCGTCTCTCCTGGCGTGACCATGCTGATGCACGTTCTCGCGCGGGTGCGCGTCTCCGCACCGAGATGTCCGGCAGCGCCATCAGGCGTGCTATCCTTCGCCCCGAGCTGGCCCGATGGGAGAAAGTGAGGACAGCGTGAATCCGAATCACCAGTCTCCGCTCGAGGTGATCCATCAGGCGATGCGGGAAATCGTCTCCTTGCACCGCGTCACGGTCAATCAGCTGAGCGAGTTGATCGGTGTCCAGCGCGAGACGACTGGTCAGCTCCACGGTGTCATCGACGCGATGCGCGAGGTGAGCACCCTCTTCCGCGAAATGACCAATACTCAGTCCAAGGTGAACGACTTTCTGAACATGCTCAGTCAGGAGCTCCGCAACGTGGCTGACATCGACGAGACGACGCGTCGACTCTTGGCTGATTTCATCGAGCAACTGCAACAGCTGTGGCCCCATCTGGAGGAGGTCACCGGGCAACTGGTCGGCTTCGGGGTGCTGCTGCGGCAGCTGTTCCGCGAACAGGAACGAGCGAGCCTTCTGGCACTCGCTCAGGACGTCGCTCGGCGTGTCCCCGATCTCTTTTGCCGGCATCTTGCCCGGCTGCGTTGGGGTGTCCCGGGGGAGTTCTACGATGAAATACAGGGGCATGTGCCGGAGGGAGTGCTCGATTCCTGGCTTTCGGCTGACCTGGTGGTGACCGGTGTGTTGCGGCAA
>DAOTYK010000280.1:0-2480 GCA_034434855.1 Thermomicrobium sp. | reverse complement strand
GTGACGGTTTCCGCGCAGGGTGGGAGCGGCCGACACTCGAGAGGTCCTGTGTAACCGGTGCAATCGGGTCGCCACTCGTAGCGGAGCGCGCTGAGCGGTGGCGCTGACACGAGGTCGGCGAGGGGATCGGGGACATAATCGCCCAACTCCGCGTTGAGACAATCATATCGCCAGGTGCCGTTCTGGTTGATCACGCCAGCGGCATCGATACAGCCATCGACGATGAAGGTGACCGTGCCCCGCGTATCGATGGCGGCGTTGGAGCGAACGCTGGCGCCGCGTCCGCTGGGCCCTCGCCCGAGGACATAGATATCGGTCGTTCCATTGGCATAGATGCCTGGGTCGGTGATCAGGTCCTCGAGCGCGAGCAGCGCGTACTCACCAGGGGCCTGAGCGATGCGGGCAGTCGCCCGGGCAGCGATACGCAGCGAGTCGGTGCCCAAAACGGGAAGAAAGAAGAGCGACACTGTCCGCTCGAGCCTGACGCGCACAGTATCGGGCCGGACGATGGAGATCGAATCGGCTGGAACTGGAGCGGGAAAGCCGTTGGTCACGGCGTACGTCGTCGCGGCGAGGACGACCTGGCTATCGGTCGCAGCCCGCACGATCAGCTCGCGGGCACCGGCGAGGGCTGCTGCATCGGCCGCATTCTGTGTGAGTCGTCGCTGGGCATAGAGGTAGGCGGCATCGGTGGCGAGGGCAGCGAAGCCGAGCATGGGGAGGAGCAGGAGCGCGAGGAGCGGGAGTGCTTGAGCGCGAGCTGCGCGACGCATGGCGTCCTCCTCAGTAGTGAACGATCATGGTGCTGCTGGTGCGCATGGTGAGACCGGCGCTGGGTATCACGAAGCCGACGAGCGGACGGAACGGGTAGGCGAGTTCGACGGTGACGTGCTCACCGGGGGTCAGGGAGCCGTCGAGCTGCACGGTTACCTGATCCGCATCAGGGATCGAGAGACGTGGCAAAAGGTGAGCGCGGACACTCGCGGCGGTTGCCGGCTGACAGGGCGGATGCTGTGCGCAGAGTTCGCCGTGGACAGCAGCGAAGCGTGCGCCCTCGCGGGCTGCGTTGGTGAGCTCGCTGTAGACGTAGAACGCCCAACCGAACTCGATGATGCCGAAGATGAAGAGAAAAAGGAGCGGGGCAACGAGGGCGAACTCGACGACGTTCTGGCCGCGAAGCGATCGGCGCATCATGGCAACACTCGCATCTCGGCGATCCGGCGGATGACCAGCTGGTCGCTCAGTCGATCGCCGGTTACGGGCAACGGAACAGGGAGCAAGGTGCGAACGGTGAGCGTGGCAGTCACGCGGACAGCGTCCGGCTTCCCGTTCTGGAAGGTGACACTGGTGGTGATCGTGGGTTGGTTACCGAAGAGCAGAGGGAGGCCGGTCGCTCGGTATTCGGCGAGCGCAGCGGTGCGGATGCCGTTCGTGTCGGTGGCGTTGGCAGACGAGAGGGAGCCGTAGTGCGCGCCCTCCCGCGCCACATTGGTCAGGGCGATACCGGCGTAGAGGAGCCGACCGTAGTCGACGACGGCAGCGAGGACAAGCAGCAACACGAGGAGGCCGAGTGCGAACTCGACCAGCGACTGACCGGGTTGGCGCAGACGCTGTTCGACCATGCTGCGACGCTCCCGGTGCACTCCGTGCCCAGTTGCAGCATCGACAAACAGTGGGCGGGTGTGGTAGAGCTTTTCGTCTCGGTCTGCGAGAGGGATGACAGGGCGCGTAGTACTACTCGACGAGCCAGACGGTCGGCCGGGTGATCAACACGTGCTCGACCCGCTCGATGCGGATGTCGGTATTGGTATTGCCATTGGTCGTGAAACGGTTCACGATCAATTGGCCACGTGCCCAGGTCCCGGAGGCGGTCCCGCGGAGATCGAGCGTGCCATTGGGCAGGTAGAGAATCCCCTCCACACGTGCGCCGCTGTTTCCGACCATGCGCAGCGTGGCGGTATTCCCGCGGGCTTGGAAGTGGACGAGACCAGGCTGCATACCGGGATAGGGAAGCGAGCGTGGGTCAGTTACGCCGCTGAGCAGATAACGGGTGTTCCCGACGACGTCGAACGCTGAGCCTGGCCCGAAGTAGAAGAGGACGTCGCGACCGGTGACCGTCTGGTTACCCTGGAGGCGGAACGTTCCCCTATCGAAGTAATAAAGACCTGGAGGAATATTGGAGTCGGTGTTGACGGTGAGCGCGAAGTCGGAGTCCCGGAGATAGACGAGGACGTCGCAGGGGAGGACGTCGACCAGGTCGAAGTTGCCCTGAACAGCGAAGGAGCTCCGGTCAAAGTACAAGCGAAACTCCTGACCGGAACTCGTACACGAGGTCGGTTGTCCCTGGAGCGTCAGACGGACGTTGTCTCTGAGCGAGAATGCCGATCCCTGGAAGACATAGGTACCGGGGCTCATGATGACCGAAGCGTTCCCGTCTATCGAAAAGCCGTCGTCGAAATAGTAGAAGCCAGGGCCGAGGA
>DAOTYK010000279.1:0-9612 GCA_034434855.1 Thermomicrobium sp. | reverse complement strand
CTGGTACCCCGCGAACGACTCGCCAGCGCGCTCGCCTTGAATGTCCTGGCCTGGGACGTGGCGGCGATCGCTGGGCCGGCCCTGGGTGGGCTCGTGATCGCGCGCGTGGGCGTGGCCGTCGCATTTTGGGTCGATGCCGCGAGCTATTTGGCTGTGGTCGCAGCCCTGCTGGCGATGCGGCGCGATCTGCCCGTGCCGAAACTCGAACGGAGGGGGTGGCCTGCCTTCATCGACGGGTTGCGGTTCGTCCGCCACCGTCCGCTCCTCTGGCAACTGATGCTCCTCGACTTCTTTGCGGTCCTTCTGGCGTCCTCGACGGGTCTTCTCCCCGTGTTCGCTCGCGACGTTCTCGGGGTCGGACCCGATGGACTCGGGCTCTTGTTTGCGGCCCCCAGTGCTGGAGCGATCGTCGGGGCAGGACTTTTCGCCCTCCTGCCGACACCGCGCTGGCCGGGTCGGGTGGTTGCCTGGGTCGTCGTCGGGTATGGCGCGACGCTGGCTGTATTCGGCATGAGCCGCCTGTTCGTCTTGTCGTTCTTTCTACTGGCACTATCGGGAGCCTTGGACGCGGTCGCTATGGCGCTTCGGCACACCGTCCGGCAGTTGGCGACCCCTGATGCCTATCGTGGCCGGGTGGGAGCGATTGCATCGGTCTTTGCAGCAGGTGGCCCGCGACTCGGACAGTTCCAAGCCGGTATGCTCGCGAGTGCTGTGGGGCCAGCCGGTGCGATGGTGATCGGCGGGGTCGGCTGCGTCCTGGTGGCGGTGGCGTCACGTTGGTGGGCTCCGGAACTCTGGCGGTTTTGCGCAGAAGAGCTGTTCGAGACGACTGGAGCCGAGCACCCGAAACCTGAAGCGAAACCCTCGCCCTCGGAAGAGCACAGCGCGCTGACGAGATAGGAAGAAAGTCCTACAGCACCTTGATGTATGGTCGGATACGATCACGGTACGTCTCGGGAGGGAAGGGTTTCATGGGACTGTTCCTGTGATGGTGTTGGACGACCTCGACCTGCTCATCATCGATCAGGATCCAGTTCGGCGAAAAGCGATCGCGCGACTGGCGCAGGAACTGGGTGTGCGCCGCATCGAAGAGCGGGACGAGTGGGTTTCTCCGGCTGAGGGAGCTCGTCCGCCGGGCGTCCGCGTCGTGTTTCTCGATGCGGATCTCTCGACCCCGCAAGCATGGGAACTCGCCCGAGCGGGCAGTTCCGGCCTGCTTCTCGTCGCACTGGTGCGACGCGAGCGCGAAGCGACACCGGAACTCCTGGCTGCTGGCTTCGGTGCAGTGCTGTACGATCCGGTTACCGCGGTCGACTTGGAGCGCATCTTCGCGCTCGCACGCACGCTGGCGTCGCGAGAACAGGAGCGAGAGCGGCGCCAGTTCCTGCGATTCAACGCGCTCCGACAGGTCGAAACCGACCTCGCCTTGTTGGCGGAGCTGAGTCCTGATTGGGTGCAACGGAGCCTCGTGGTTTTGCAGCGCATCCTCGATGTCCCGGCGCTCGGGCTGTGGCGGATCGATTGGGAGCAAGACCGGCTGGTTTGCGAAGGATCCGTCGGCCTGCCGGAGGAGTTCGTTCGCCAGTTGGAGGAGCGTGCACAGGGTCGGGTGGCAGAACTGGTGCAGCGGGTGCTGGCATCAGTCGTGAGGCCGGTGGACATGCGCGCTGATTCGACCGACGAGCGGGTGATCACTGATGCTGCGGTGCGCCGAGCATGCGGGCTGGAAGCGGGTATCGTGGTGCCAGTGCGTCGGACTGGTCGTGTTGCTGCGTTGCTTTCGATCTACTTCCGGCGATACGAGGAGGTGAGTCGGGAGGAGATCGGCTTATTCGATGCGGCGGCGGAGGCGCTGGCGACTGCCTGGGCGATCAGCGAGGTCAGGCGGGAACTTATCTTGAACCAGCAGCAGTACCGCGCGTTGGTGGAAGAACAACCGGTCGGGGTGCTGCTCTGCGAGCTGAACGGGACCGTGCGATTGGCCAATGGGGCAGCTGCTCGTCTTTTGGGATACGAGCGTCCGGAACGGCTGGCCGGTACTCGGCTGCCCGAGGTCGTGCGCTCCCTCGCGCCGATACCGTGGGAGGAATGGTGCCAGCGCCCAGTCGGTGCTCCGGCAGCGGAAGCGACTGTCCCTGTGCTGACGCTGGACAAGCACCTCCGCATCATCGAGTTCCACGCACGTGTCATCGAGTTACCGACGAGCACGCGCGCTTGGTTCCCACAAATTCAACTGGTACTCCGAGACGTGACGCTCGAGCGACGCCGGCTCATGGAGTTGGAGCTCCTGCACGACTTGACCCGCATGGTGTCGGAGGATCGCAATGTGGATTCGGCCTTCGAAATGGTGGCGGACCGTCTCCAGCGCGAGTTCGGCTATGCACTCGTCGGCTTGGCGCTGCTGAGCGCCGACGGTACACGATTCGTCGGCCGGGCGATCCGCGTCGAGGGTGGGCTGACGTTCAACGAGTGGCGGGCTGATCGCGGCGTGACCGGCCGCGCAGTGCGTGAGAATCGGGCTCAGCTCGTTGTCGATGTTCGGCAGGATCCAGACTACTTCGACCCGCAACCGGATCTGCCGATGGAGAGCGAAGTGGTGGCTGTCCTGCGGCGAGAGGGTAAGCCGATCGGCGTTCTCAACATCGAGAGTCGGCGCGGTCACCGGTTGGATGAAGAGGACCTGCGTCTTGCCATGAACGTGGCGGTGCATTTGGAGCTGTTGATGCGCCAGGTGGAACTGACCGAGCAACTCGAACGGCAGGCACTGACCGACCCGCTGACGGGACAGCCGAACCGCCGAGCTCTGCTCGATCACTTGCGCCGTGCCCTGCGCGATCGGCGCGTCGAGCACGTCGCGGTGATCCTGATCGATTTTGACGGTTTCAAGATTCTCAACGATACCAAAGGCCACTTGTTCGGTGACGCACTTCTGCAATCGGTCGCGGAGCGACTGGCGCGCTCGCTCCGACCGAGTGATCTCTTGGCACGCTACGGCGGTGACGAGTTCGCGGTGGTCCTCGTTGGAGTGGATCTCGCGGTGGCGCACGACATCGCTGAACGTCTCCGGCGAGCGGTCGCCGACACGTCGTTTCGGGTGCGCGACGAGGTCGTTTGGCTGACGATCTCACTCGGGGTGGCGGCCTTCCCGCGGCATGGTGACACGCCGGAAACTTTGTTGCGCGCAGCTGACGAAGCGCTGTATGCCGCCAAGCGGCGAGGCGGTAATACGATCGCTATCGCCGGGGAATGGTCGCCCTGAATCAGCCGTCAAGGGAGTTCGAGTAGGTCATGCGGGGCGCGGGTGAGCCGCTCGGCTCCCTCTGCAGTGATGAGCACGACATCCTCGATGCGGAGCCCCCAACGACCGCGGAGATACACTCCTGGCTCGTCGGTGACGATCATGCCAGGCTCCAAGCGTTCGGGATTTCCCTGTACGAGGTAAGGCGGCTCGTGGACGGAGAGGCCGAGACCATGACCGAGACGATGGAGGAAGGCTTCGGCCAAGCCATGCGCCGCGAGAACGTCCCGCGCGATCCGGTCGATTTCTTCGCAGCTCGCGCCGGGCCGCATGGCGGCGAAGGCTGCTTGCTGGGCCTCCAGTACGGCTTCGTAAGCGGTGGCGAAGTCCGGGTCGCCCAGGGAACCAGCGATCGGTGTTCGGGTCATGTCAGCGAAGTAGCCTCGATAGGGTCCCCCGACATCGATGACTACGGGATCGCCGGCCTGAATGATCCGATCCGTCGGCTCGTGGTGTGGCGAAGCGGCATGGGGGCCACTGGCCACGATACAAAATGCGACGTAGTCGAGGCCTTCCTCCAGGAGGAGCTCAGTGAGACGCCGCGCGACCTGCCGCTCGGTGCGACCGGTCAGGTGCTCGCTCGCGCAGAACCGTTGCCAGGCGGCGTCGACCCGTGCGACTGCCTCGCGTACCAGGGCGATCTCCGCGGCGCTCTTGATGCGCCGCAATGCCTGGAGGATCGGGCTGACGCTGGTGAAGCGGTGACTCGGCAGTGCAGCCTGGAGTGGCAGGAGGAACGCGGCCCAGAACTCGTCGTTGACACCGATCGTTGCCACTCCGAGACGCTCCAGGTGCGCTGCGAGCAGGCGAATGGGATCCTCGCCATCCTTCCAGGTCCGCACGCTGAATAGTGACGTCTCGCCAAAGTGCGTCGATTCCAATTCTGGAACCAGGAGGAACATCTCACCGGCCTGCGGGACGACGAGCGCGAGCAGGCGCTCGCTCGATGCAGCCGGATGACCGGTGAGATACCGGAAGTCAGCGGATGGCCCGACGATCGCGACGTCGATACCGCTCGAGACCAGCGCGTGGCGAAAGCGAGTCAGTCGCTGGGCGATCTCGTCGTACATCGGTATCCTCCCAGGCATGGTCATCTGGGGAAGCGATACGTTCGCTGGGCGTTCCCCGCCAGGATGAGCATGGCGTCCGTTTCGGCTTCGGCGAGGGTGAGCAGCCCGTCCTCGACGAGCGAGCCGAGTGCCTCGACGAGTGCAACACGCCAAACCCGGGCGACGAACCACTGATGCTCGGGAAGGAACTGGCCACCAGTAGAGGCGAGAATCTTGAGGGTCGGCACGCTCGTGACCAACTCGCGGATCATCGTACGGGCTAAACCAGGGTATGCCAGGAAACTCGGTCCAGGATCGAGGAGCACTTGTGGATACTGGCGAGCGAGTGCGATGGCGTGCGGGTGAAGCCGCAACGGACTCACGAGGACGATCGGAACATGTTGGTACCGGGGTTCGTCGAGCACCGTTCTCAGGTATGCGGGGTCATCGGCGTGAGGGTCCCGAGTCGGGTGCCTCGGTAACGCGATTTGCAGGGGAACGGTCAGCTCAGCAGCGACTTCGAGAGCGACCCAGAAGAGGGCGTAGAGGAGTCGTCGATGGTGAAGCTGCTCGAAGAGGCCAGCGTCGATCTCGGCACGAACTTCGTAAAAGGACCGGTCAGCCGTCGCGACATCGATCGGTTGAATGGCGAGCGACGTTCGTCGCGGGAAATCACTGACGAGCGCGACCGCACCTCGGCCGACGGCTTCGGCGAGCGCTTGTGCCAGGAGCGTCCGCAGCTCGTCCCAAGAGGTGCAGTGCGGAAGCAGGTTCTCCGCGAGCGGTTCCACTGCGACGAGTTCAGCGACTGGCCGCTGGACCAAGGCGGCCCATTCGGTCGGACTGTAGACGCGTTCGTCCGCTGACGGCAGTGCACAGGCTGGGCCGAGTCGAGCATCCTCGGCGAGGAGCTGAACGTATTCCTCGAGCGAGCGTTCGGCTCGGGCGTGCAGGATCGCTTCCTCGGTCGGATCACAGCCGAGGCACTGGGCGAGCCATCGCAGGGCGAGACGGTAGGCGACCGTATAGGGAGTCTGCCGCAACGTGTCCGGTAGCGATTCGGGCATGAAGCAGCGTCGTAGGTAGTCGTGGGGGATACGAGTGGAGAGACGCTCTGGCGGCTGGCAGGAATGATCGAACAACGTGCGGTCGCTCAAGCGCTCACGAAGCCAATCGACAGCCGACATCGGGTTCTCCCTCCCGGTATGCCCCGGCACCTTGCCGATCGTACCCGATGTCGCGCGATACGGGTAGGTAAGCGGAGACGGGACAGGCGCATGGTACACTGCGTGCAGCCGGAGGTCATCGATGATCACGCGTTTCCCGGAGTTGGGTCCGACCGCTGAGCGAGATGACTGGCAGGCACAACTCGAATCGCTCTATGCCATTTCCGTGGAGATCGCGAGCCTGCGCGAGCTCAGTGCAGTCATGGATCGGGCGCTCGAGTACTGCTTGGCTTTGACGAGCTCTGCCTTCGGCTTCGTCGGGTTGGTCGACGGACCAGAAACGATGGACGTTGCGGCCATCCGCGGTTTCGTCCCCGATCGGTCGGATTTCTATGAGCGGTTCCGCAAGATCCCGATCCGCCGCACGATCTTCGGTGTGGTGATCCTCGAGGGGCGACCGAATATCTCCAACGACGTTCGCAAGGATCCCCTCCATCGTGGTGCACCGCGGGGACATCCCCCGGTGGAGACGTTCTTGGGGGTTCCGCTCAGGGTGCGGCAGCAAACGATCGGGATGATCGGTGTGGCGAATCGCTCCACCGGTTACGACGCGCGTCACGAGCGGTTGCTCAGTACGTTCGCGAATCAGGTGGCGGTCGCGATCGAAAATGCACGGCTCTACGAGCGGCAGCGACAAATGATCGCTGACCTCCAGCAGCTGCATGCGCGCCTCGATGCAGCGCGGGTCGAGGCGCTCCTCCATCAGGAACGGAATCGGATCGCGGCGGACTTGCACGATCGAGTCGCGCAGATCATGTTCGGCATCGGGATCGAGGCGACGTGGTGTCGGGACCAGCCGGATGTGCCGGAGCCGGTGCTGCGTGCGCTCGACCGCATCCGGGAGTTGGCCGCGCGGGGGGCGGCCGAAGTACGCCGGGTCGTCTACGATCTGGCTGAGATGCCAGTCGGTGGGGGCGAACTCGTCGAGCGGATCCGACAGCTGGTCGAGGGGTACCGAAGCGAGGACTTGCGGGTCGAACTGGTGATCGAGGGGAAGCCGCGTCGGTTGCCTCCGGACGGCGAAGACGCGATTTTCCTCATCGTGTGCGAGGCGTTGACGAATGTTCGTCGGCATTCAGGGGCGGATCTCGCCATCGTGAGCGTACACTTCACCGAACGATCGGTCATTCTCGTCGTGCAGGACAATGGCTGTGGGATGCCGCACACCTCGCTCGTCTCGGTGCCGGCGGCCGGACACTTCGGGTTGCGATCGATGCGCCGGCGAGCCGAAGCGGTCGGTGGGGAACTCTCATGGTACAACGGCGAAGATGGCGGATTCGTCGTGCGGGCGGTCATACCAGCTGAGCCACGATGGGCGGAGCAGGTGTGAGCTGGCAGCCACTGCGCGTGGCCATCATCGACGACCACGAGATCGTGCGAAACGGCCTCAAGCACATCTTGGCCGACGATCCGGACTTCCTGGTGGTGGGAGAGGCTGCCGACGGGCCGAGCGGTGTGGCGATGGTCGATGCGGTGCGCCCGGATGTGGTCATCGTGGACGTGCGATTGCCTTCCATGCAGGGCGATGATGTCTGTCGGTTGATCCGGGAACGCGTACCGGAAACGAGGATCTTGATCTTGAGCGCGTTTGGCGAGGAAGAACTGGTCTACCGGTGCGTGCTGGCTGGTGCACAGGGATACGTTCTCAAGGACATCGTGCACTTCGACCTGAAGAAGAGCCTCAAGATGATCGCACGTGGGGAAGCAGTGCTCGACCCGCGCGTGGCATCGGTCGTGGTGGAGCGCTTGCGGAATCGCAAGGTGATGACGGACATTCCGCTTTCACCGCACCAGCTTTCCGTTTTGCGGCTCATCGCGCAAGGGCTGTCGAACCGGGAGATTGCCGAGCGTTTGTTCCTGAGCGAGAATACGGTCAAAGGGTATGTACAAGAAATCTTGCGGCGGTTGGGTGCCCGAAACCGGCTCGAAGCGGTGATGATGGCGAATCAGCGGGGCTGGTTACGGTGACGAGGGAGAAGCGAGTCGGCGCCATTATCCTCGCGGGAGGACGCTCGGAGCGCTTGGGGCGTGCGAAGCAGTTGTTGCCATGGAATGGCCGCACGCTCGTCGAGGCGGTCGTGGAGGAGGTCTGTCGTGCCGGGCGGCTGGCGGCGGTCGCCGTGGTGGTGCGGCGAGAGGTGGCTGAAGCGCTCGGCAAGCGAGCAGGAGAGCGGCTGGGGTGTGCGCGGATCGTCTTTCCGGATGAGACGGGTGAAGGATGCGCAGCATCGTATCGGAGCGGGCTTGCCGCGCTGGAGGAGAGCGAACTCGATGCGGTGGTGATTCTCCTCGGTGACCAGCCGGGTATGCGGGCGGAAACGATCGAGCGAGTGATCGCGGGGTGGGAGCGTTCCGGGGCAGCGATTGCGGTGGCGCGGTATCGCGATGGGGAGGGGCATCCGCTGGTCTTCGATCGTACGGTGTTTGCGGATCTGCGGGAACTGCGAGGTGAGAAGGCAGCGTGGAAACTGGTGGATCGGTCTCGTGAGCGCGTGTACGTGGTCGAGATCGAGGAGTCGATGCCGGGGGACATCGACACGTGGGAAGACTACGAGGCGAGACGACGGAGCGGAGCATGAAAAGCTCCTCACGACATATCCCGTTCCGCTCTCTCAGGGGAGGAGACGACGGTGAGCGAGAAAGAAACGACTACCCTCACGGTCGATGAACTGGTCGCGATGCGACGCCCATTCGATGTCGAGGTGGCCCCGGACGGGGAGACGATCGTGTATGTGGTTCGCTCGGTCAGTCGGGAGGAGGAGCATTGGCGGAGCAGCCTTTGGATCGTGCCGTTCGTGGAGGGAGACGCTCGCCAGTTCACGAGTGGACTCTGGCACGATCGGGAACCGCGCTGGTCGCCTGACGGCACATGGATCGCGTTCTTGTCCGATCGAGCTGAACGTGGGAAAGCCAGCGTCTATCTGATACCGCGGGACGGAGGCGAGGCGGTTCGGGTTTTCGACCAGGCGGGAGAGATCGATAGCCTCAGTTGGTCTCCTGACGGGCGGTTTCTCGCGTTTCTCATGGTCGAGCCGGAGACCGAGGAAGAGAAACAGCGTCGCGAGCGGCGCGACGATGCGCGCGTGTGGGATGCCGACTGGAAGTATCGGCGGCTGTGGCTTCTCGATCTGCGGACGCGTGTGGCGCGTGTCGTCTCGCCGGAGCGCGTGCAGGTATGGGCATATGCCTGGGCACCGGACAGTGCACGATTGGCTCTCGCGGTGAGCGGAACCCCGCGAGTGGACGATCTGTTCCGGGTGACCAGCGTGGCGCTGCTGGATATCGAGAGTGGCGAGTACCGTGAACTCTTCACGATGCGAGGCGTCGCGGAGGACTTGGTGTGGTCGGCTGACGGCGAGTGGCTGGCCTATCGCGGCCCGCTGGGTCGGGTGGTGCACGGGGAAGCGGTCTTCCGACGGCGTGTGAGGGGAGGCGAGCCGGAGTGCCTGACGGCGGCATTTGGGGGAACAGTCGAGCATCTGGGCGCCTATCGCCGGGGCGAAGCGCTGGTGGTGGTGGGGTACGAGGGACTGGACGCACGGGTCTATCGGCTGGAATGGGACGGAGAACGGCGCCTGCTGTGCCCGCGGACGACGGGGAGTTGGCACGGGAGGGTGAGCGGGAGCGGGGACGGCACGAGGTGGGCGGGGGTGTGGTCGGATGGGGAGCATGTGCCGGACGTATGGTGCTGGCGCGCCTCCAACGACATATCCCTCGCCGATAATGCTCTACAGCGACGAACCCAGCTCCACCCAGAGATCGAGGCCAAACTCTGCCCTGTCCGCAGCATCGAATGGACGAGCGACCCCGGAGTGACCGTGCAAGGGCTTCTCGTTCTCCCACGAGACGGGACAGCGAGTCCCCCATATCCGCTCGTCGTGCAGATTCACGGCGGTCCGACGAGTCAATGGGCCAACGAGTTCGCTGCATCCTGGCACGACTGGGCACAACCTCTCGCATCCCGCGGTTGTGCAGTCCTCCTCCCCAATCCACGTGGCAGCACTGGCCGCGGCTCAGAATGGATCAATGCACTGTTCGG
>DAOTYK010000278.1:0-3281 GCA_034434855.1 Thermomicrobium sp. | reverse complement strand
GAGCGGCGGGCCAGGACACGCTGGAGCGCGTCGACGAGCGCAGCCCGAGCGCGATCCGGTGGCAGACACTCGGCTCGATCCGGGGAGCGAGCCAGTTTCACGGCGATAGCTGTCGTCTGATCGGTCCAGAGTTCCGCTTCCGCGGTCAGCGCGCGGTCGCCGGAGACGAGCAGGAGCGGGATACCCTGCTCACCGAGCCAGCGACTGGCGAGGGCGAGTTCCCCAGCTGGTCGACCATCCCACTCGATGGACAACCCGGGAAGAAGGGTGCAGGGGGCGAAAGCACCAGGGGCGTCCCCGCGGGCGTGAAAACCCAAGAGGACGGCCAAGCGCGGGTGTCGGTCGAGCGGGAGCAGCGCTGGCTCGATGTCACTGGTAACCAGGTTGGGTGGAACGGTGCGCCCGTGCCAATCGAGAAGGCGAATACGAGCGATCCCGAAGGCACGAGCGGCCTGGCTCACCGCGCGCACGTCCTCGGCGTACTGTTCTAGAGCACGCGCGTACTCCGGACGAGCTGGATCGCACCAGGCGCGCTCGGCGATACCGGACATCCCCTCCAGGTCAGCGACGATGACGAGTTCCATCCGACCTCCGCAGGATCACTGACTCACCGAGGGCAAGCATACTGGCGAGACCGACGGAAGGCGATCGCCGAAGCGACGGAGAGCCGACGCGAAGGGTCGACGAAAACAGAGCGGTCCCGGGTGCTTCTGCCCGGGACCGCCGGTCGCGCAAATCCGGGACGGGCCGGTCAGAAGGAGAGATCGTCGATGTTCGGATACTCGTCGAGCACCACGTTACCGAGCGTCCCATCGGGCAGCTTTTCGACGCGGCGCACGAGCACCGTGGTGATCACACCTTGGGCTTCGGGGTGGAAGCGAACTTCGTTCATCGGGCCCTGGAATCGGACATTGCGGATCGCTTGCAGGAAGGCATCCTTGTCACTGGTATCTCCCTCCACGGTCTCCAGAGCATGGGCGAGGATCATGACGGTGATATAGCCCCAGTACTCCAGGTGACCAGGGAGACGACCGAACTTCTGCTGGAATTTGGCGACGAACTCCTCGTTCTGTGGCCGATCATAACGCGCTGCGTAGTTGATCGCACTCACGATGCCGAGAGCTGCTTCGCCGACCTCAGGGAGATAGGGGTCATCGCCGACCTCGGCGCCGCCGAGCAAGGGGTATCGATCCTTGAGGCCGAACTCCTGGTATTGGGTCATGAAACGGATAGCGTCGGCCCCGATGAACCAGGCCCAGACAGCATCGGCGTTGGCAGCATCCTGAAGGATGCGCTGGAGATAAGGTCCGAAATCGGTCGTATCGAGCGGCGGATAGACCTCGGCAGCGATTTGACCGCCCGACTTCTTGAAGTAATCGCCGAAGATCTGAGCAACCGTTCGGCCAGTCGTGTAGTCGGGGGCCATGATGGCGATATTTCGATAGCCACCCTTCTCATAGGCCCACTTCGCTTGGATGAACTCGTACTGCCCCTGGCAGAAGGACGAGCGGAAGATGTATGGGCTGCGAACCTTCGGATCCCGAGTCAGGGGTGGCCAGCCGGCGATCGAGACAATGGTGACTTGCTTCTGCTCGTGCAGGTAGTCACGCACCGCGGTCAGTTCCGGCGTGATGGTGAAGCCGGTGATCACATCGACCTTCTCGCTTTCGACGAGTCGCCGGACGTGCGTCTGCGCCTGATCCGGATTCCCAGCCGAATCGGCTGGCAACAGTTGCAATTGACGACCAGCAGCGGTGCTGCCCAACTCGTCGAGTGCGAGCTGCATCCCCTCGATGTGGCGCCGACCGGACGATGCCAGGTTGCCCGTTTGCGCAACCACGACACCGATCTTGAAGGGGGTTGCCGGCTGCGCGACGGTCGGCGTGGTGGCCAGAGGAGTCGGTGAGGCTGTAGCTGCTGGGGCCTGAACGGGTGCACTGGCTGGTGTCGGGGATGGTGCTGTCGTGGGTGTCGGTGTCGGGCTTGCACCACCGCCACAAGCCGCGAGAAGACTGCTGGCGAGCGCGGATACCGAAAACACGAGAAAACGCCGGCGATTCATCCTGTCTCCTCCCCATCATGGCACGACAACCAAAGGACAGCACGGCAAGACAGCCGTCCCTCGCACCTGATCACTCGAGGCACTCGCGACCGCTCTCGTCACTCGCACCGTTCGCGCGCCCGAGATGCTCGCTAGTGGCTCGTAAGCCCCCGTGCGAGGGTAAACCCACCGCAACTTTATCCATGTATAGTATAGGTATTAAGATGTCCACTCGTGTAACCATGGCTCTCGTGCTTCCTCCCCGGACAAGACCGGCGCTCGCGTGGACCTTTCGTCAGTTCAGTCGCTTATCGACTGCTTGGATCTACACAGCGCTGGGGCATGAGCTGGCTCATCGGGTGCGATCGGCAGGAGCAGAAACAGGCGTATTCAGGTGACAGACTCGCACGATCGCTCGCTTGTCGACCGACAGCGTCGTGCCCGAGACGCGATGAACGCCTTCGCTTCCACGTCGGGTACCGAAACAGACCGACTGGACAGCCTGGACAGCGGCTTCCCACATTCCGGCCAGGACCGCTCGATCTGCCCAGTCGTTCGTCGAGACCCTCCCGGCTGAGCTTTCCAGGCGACTCGCTCACGGGGCGCATCAGTGCAGCTGCCGGTAGCGAGGGCGCGGCAGATGCGGCTCGTCTCGCCCGAGCTGCCGGCGATGCCGAGACGTCGCGGCGAGTCGTTGCCCTGGAACCATCCCTCACGACCAAGGAGCGCTGACTGCTCGGTAGCAATCACTGGAACGCGAGAACGAGTAGGATGTGATCGAAACGACATGAGCAGAGGAAAGGACTTCATGACCGTGGTCTTGACACGCGATGCGGTACCGATCGAAGAGACCTGGAACCTGGCTGATCTCTTCGCCAGTCCGGAGGAATGGGAACGAGAGCGCGAAGCAGTGCTCGCGGAACTCGCCAAGCTGGAATCCTTGCGCGGAACCCTGCAGCAGGGACCGCGGCAGGTCTTGGAGGTCCTAACGCTGGCCGACGAGCTCGACCAGCGGGTGAACAAGCTTTTCGCCTATGCCCTGCTCGCGCGGGATCAGGACACGCGCGACACGGCTGCGGCAGAGCGATACGAGCGAGCTATCCATGTGGGTACGGTGGCGAGCCGCGCCTCGGCGTGGATCGCACCGGAACTCCTGACCAGCTATGACGACGCGGCCCTCTTGGGTCTGGTCGAACAGGAACCGGGTCTCGCCCCGTTCCGACGGCTCCTGGAACGGCTG
>DAOTYK010000277.1:0-11374 GCA_034434855.1 Thermomicrobium sp. | reverse complement strand
GCCAACTCCCGCAGCATGATCCGTGCCAAGAGAAAAATGAAGAAGTACAGCAAAAAGGCGAAGACGAGGCGCAGGAGCAAGACGAACCACTCGAACGGGAGTTGCGTCACCAACTCCATTCTCGACCATCACGCTCCCGGCAACGAGAACTCGAGAACGACCGTCCCGAGCGTCAGCCGATCACCGTGACGAAGGGAGGAACGGTCGACCGGCACTCCGTTCAGCAGCGTGCCATTCGTCGACCCGAGATCGATGATCTGGAACACCCCTGCATCGAACTCGATCCGGGCATGACGGCGCGAGACGTCGAGTACCTCGAGCTGGATGTCGTTCTCCGGAGCGCGTCCGACCGTCGTGACACGCTTGCGGATCAAAAAGGTCTGGCCAGCCAACGGCCCTTGGACGACACGCAAGAAAGCGCGCGGAACATTCCCGGTATCCTGCAAAACGCGGTAGACCTCGGTTCGCTGCCACAGCTGTCGAGCCGCGAACTCGTCCGCTGGGAGCGAGGCGATTTTCGCCTCTACTTGAACCTGCCGACGAGGAACGGAAGGATCGGCGAGGATCCGCACCCGTACCTGATCGACGAATCCGTACTCCCGCTCGTCAGCGATATCCAGTAACCACTCCTCGAGCTGCAGCGACAACGAGTCGGCGAAGTCGGCGAATTGAACGAAATCCTCAGGATGCAGGCGGACAATATAGTCGTTGGGAACGATCGGCCCCTCAGGGCTCTCCAACCGCTGGCTCTCCATTGCTCGTTCCAGCCAGCGCGCGATCTCGGCCGGCTGGATCGTGGTCCGGAAGATCCGGCCGACGGTGCCCTCCATCAGCCGCTCGACGAAGTCCTCGAATTGCTGCAGCTTGCTCAGCATGCTCGCTCCGCCACCCTGTCCGAGTATACGCGGGCGATCACTCGCTCTCGGGTGCCGACTCCTGGCGCCAGCGCGGCGGTACTCGAGCTGCCTGGGTATCGCCCAAAAGACCTCCATGCGCCAGGTGTGCCATGAGCGGCCGGTCGATCCGCTCGTCAGCGAGTGCGAAGGGAACGATCAAATCGAAGACCGATGTCCGTCCATACATCTCACAACTTGCCAAGCCGAAAATGGGTACCGTATCGAGGTATGCCACCCAAAACATCGTTCCGGGATCGACCGGTGCACCGTGGACTGTCCGCTCCGCCCGGAGACGGCGCACTGCCCGCAAGAACGGATCGTCAGGGTCCAACATGATGGACCCCGCCGTCAAGACGAGTTCGATGCCGCCCGCTACCCAGTGCGCGATGCGCTGAGCGATCACGTTGGTGTCGTCCTCATCCAGTCGCTCGACCTCCTCCAAGCGAGCGCCAAAACGAGCCAGTTTCTGCCCTAAGACTCGACCAGCCACCTCGAGCGCGGCTGACCGCACCCGCACCCCAGCCAGCAGTGCCACTCGTTGACGCCGAAACGGTGCGACCCGAACGACAGATCGTCCGGCAAGCACTGCGAGCGCTCGCTCCAGGCGGTCGACGCGCACGAACAGCGATGGCGCTTTGGCAATGGCGATCACCTCGCCTTCCTCGGCGACCCGACCATCGAGGACGGTGGCCACGAGCGCACCACCGGTCCGCACCAGCCGCTGCAACGCCCGCTCGTCGACACGGACGAGTCCGAATTGTCCAGCCCGGATCGTCACTTGTCCCTGGTGCGGCGGATCGAGACGCGTTCCGGTCCCGGCTACCGCTCGGGCGATGCGCAGCGATGCCTCATGCTGCTCGATCTCGCCGACATCCGGAACCGCGATCGGAATGCGCAGTCCCGCGGGAACGCTCGCTTGGCTCAGGAATTCCTCCAAAGGGGTTCCACGGCGAAACTGCCGCCGACCATCGCTGGGCAGGATCAGATCCCGCCGCAAGACGGCACCCGTCGGAAGCGAATCTCGGCCCACGTGGTACCACGTCCGTCGCACGCTGTTCCCCCTCTGCTTCTCTGCAAGCATAGCCGAAGGCGGAATGAGTACACTGACCTGCACAGTGCTCGGTTCGGTCGAGCGCGAGAGGACCCGCCGATGACGACCACCTTCGGTTATCGACTTCCGATGCTCTCGCCGTCGATCTTGAACGCCGATTTCGGTCACCTGGCTGCCGTGGTCCGCGAGTTGGATGAAGCCGGCGCTGACGCCATCCATCTCGACATCATGGACGGCCGTTTCGTTCCCAACATCAGCTTCGGCCTACCGATCGTCCGTGCCGTCCGTGACGCGACGACCTTACCCTTGGATGTCCACTTGATGATCGTCGAGCCGGAGCGGTACCTCGAAGCGTTCGCCCAGGCCGGTGCCAACGCTTTGACAGTCCATGTCGAAACCTGCCCACACCTCCACCGGACCATTCAAGCCATTCACGAACTCGGGCTTCTCGCCGGAGTAGCGCTCAATCCCGCGACCCCGCTCGCCGCGATCGAGGAGATTCTGCCCTTCGTCGATCTCGTACTGGTCATGACGGTCGATCCGGGCTTTGGTGGACAAGGCCTCATCCCCGCAGTCCTCGGGAAACTTCGGCGCTTGCGCCGGATGGTCGATGAACGAGGGTTCCGCTGCCTGCTCTCGGTCGACGGCGGCGTCAAACTCTCCAACCTGGAATCAGTCATTTCGGCTGGTGCCGATATCGTCGTGACCGGTTCCGTCCTCTTCACGGCCGAGGAACGGCCCGGCGAGATTCTCCGTCGTCTGCGCGAACGCGCGACGCAAGCCTATCGCACGCGATCCGTCCGGTAACCGGTCCATATCACGGTATGAACAGGCTCCAGCTAGCCAGTCGCTTTCCGTTGCTCTCGGACCGCGGCGACCCGCGCGATTTCACTGATGTCCGGCCTGGGATCGTTACCACAACGTCTGGTATCTTGCGCAGAAAGGCTCGCCCGCCACCCTCTTGCCACAAGGTAGCCCCGCATGCTATACTGCGTGGTGCCGGTGGATCGGACACCGGCATCGGAAAAAGTGTCATGCGCCCGTAGCTCAGTGGATAGAGCGTTAGGTTGCGGACCTAAAGGTCGGGGGTTCGAGTCCCTCCGGGCGTACCGGTAGTATGCAGGGCTTCGGCCCTGCATCTGGCATGTGGAGGGGTGTCCGAGTGGTTTAAGGTGCCGCTCTCGAAAAGCGGTAGGCGTGACGAGCGCCTCGTGGGTTCGAATCCCACCCCCTCCGCCACTCTGAGTCAACCGAAGTTGTTCGCTCCTCGACACAGAGTCGAGGCTGAGCGTGTAGCAGGTATGACCCGCTTGCGGCCACCTCGGGGCGCCGCTCGGCTTTTTGACAGCCTTTTCAGGAGACCGTCGAGAGTTACTCCACCCCTTGTCCAGCAGCCGAGCCGCTGGGTAGACTCTCTGCGGAAACACGATCGCGCTCCGCGCACGGAAGGGTCGCATAGTGGCCGAGTGCGCACGGCTGGAAACCGTGTGGGGGCGCAAGCCCCTCGTGGGTTCGAATCCCACCCCTTCCGCTGAACGTCAGCTACACAAACGAGGGCCGGCGATCCTTCCCGGCCCTCTCTCTTTGCTCGTACTTCCCTGCCTCAGTACGCGCGTGCCCAAATGACCTGATATTTCCCCGGTGCGCCGCACACCAGACACGGCTCCAGCTCAGCCGGTTGCTCGAACGGAATGCACCGCACCGTAGCCTTCGTCTCCGCCTTCACGCGGGCTTCGCACGCTGGATCCCCGCACCAGAATGCTCGGTTGAAGCCCGCGTTCGTCGCCACCCGTTCCTTGAGCATCTCGTAATCACGGACGTCTTCCGTGTACCGTTCCAGCATCGCGCGCGCCGCACGGAACAGACTCGCCTGGATCGACTCCAGTTCGCTCTGGACCGCATCCACGAGGTTGGTGATGGGTACCGCCTGTCGCTGCCCGAGCACGTCGCGGCGCACGAGCGTCACTTGATCGCTCGCCACATCGCGCGGACCGATCTCCAACCGGATGGGAACGCCCTTGAGATCCCAATCGTTGAACTTCCAGCCAGGCGTCTTGTCGTCCCGCAAGTCAGCATGGACCCGCACGGCACGGCGCAGCATGGCCCGCACGCGATCGACTGTCTCCTCGACCTGCCGTCGCTCCTCGTCCTTGCGCCAGATGGGAACGATGACGACCTGAATCGGCGCCACACGCGGCGGGAGCTTCAGCCCGCGATCGTCCCCGTGCACCATGACCATGGCACCGATCGTCCGATGCGAGAGCCCCCAGCTCGTATTGAAGGCATAGCGACGTTTGCCTTCGCGATCCAAGAAGGTAATATCGAACACTTTCCCGAAATGATCGCCGAGATTGTGTGACGTCGCCGACTGCAGCGCCCAGTGCTTCCCACCCATCATCGCTTCGATGGTGTACGTGCGGAGGGCCCCCGCGAACTTCTCCGATTCCGTCTTCTGACCCGGGATCACCGGGATAGCCAACTCCGACTCGACGAAGTCGCGGTACACCTCGAGCATCAAGCGAGCACGTTCTTCTGCCTCTTCGAGCGTCGCATGGACCGTATGCCCCTCCTGCCACAGGAACTCCAGCGTACGCAAGAAGGCCCGCGGTCGCTCCTCCCAGCGCACCACGCTGCACCACTGGTTGATGAGGATCGGCAGGTCACGATACGACTGGACCCAGCGAGCGAACATGGGGCAGATGATCGACTCGGAGGTCGGGCGAACCGCGAGCCATTCCTCGAGTTCCTTGTCTCCGCCGCGGGTTACCCAGGCGACTTCGGGCGCGAACCCCTGAATATGTTCGGCCTCCCGCTCCAGGAAACTCTTGGGAATGAACAAGGGAAAATAAGCGTTCTGCACCCCAGTCGCCTTGATACGGCGATCGAGCTCGGCTTGCATGTTTTCCCAAAGCGCGAACCCGTAGGGCCGAATCACCCTGGTGCCGCGGACGGGCGATTCGTCGGCCAATTCTGCCTTCTGGATCACCTCGACGTACCAGCGGTCGAAATCGTCTTCCTGCTCGATCAGCTCTTCGACGTACTTGCGATCCGTCGTCATCGTCCGCTCTCCCTCGCGCGGCCGATCGTTACCGCGCAGTCGTCGTCACCCGTCCTCGCGTAGAATGCGCAGGGGCCACGTCGAGCAGCGAAAACCCGTCCCTCTCGACGTGAGTATACCCACGTGGCCGCATGCTGCGATCGAGGAGGATCGCCACTATGGCAGAGAGACCGCTCAGCCGAATCGGCGTTCTTACCGGCGGAGGCGATGCCCCTGGACTCAATGCCGCGTTGCGAGCCGTCGTCAAGACGGCCATCTTGCGCTACGGTTGGACAGTGATCGGCTTCGAAGATGGGTACGAGGGCGCGATCCTCGGTCGCGCTCGGCAACTCAGCCTCGACGATGTCCGCGGCTTGCTCGTACGGGGTGGAACGATCCTCGGCGCTTCCAACCGTGCCAACCCGTTCTTCTTCGCGCATCCTGAACAAGGCGACACCGAGCCACGTGACCATAGCCGGACCCTGCTCGCAACGCTGGACCGCCTCGGCATCGACGCCTTGATCGTCATCGGCGGCGAAGGGAGCCTGTCCATCGCGCATCGGCTCAACCAGATGGGACTTCGTGTCATCGGCGTCCCCAAAACGATCGACAACGACGTCCGAGGGACGCTCCAGACGATCGGCTTCGAT
Organism: Thermomicrobium sp.; assembly: GCA_034434855.1. Taxonomy (GTDB): domain Bacteria; phylum Chloroflexota; class Chloroflexia; order Thermomicrobiales; family Thermomicrobiaceae; genus Thermomicrobium. The sequence continues at coordinate 5,740 of DAOTYK010000277.1, read as the reverse complement.
ACCGCTGTCACCACCGCCACCGAGGCGATCGATCGCCTGCATACGACCGCCGAAAGTCACCATCGCGTCATGCTCGTGGAACTCATGGGACGAGATGCCGGGTGGATCGCGCTGTCCGCTGGAGTCGCCGGTGGAGCCGATGTGATCCTGATTCCCGAAATCCCCTTCGTCCTCGACCGCATTGTCGAGGTGATACGAGGACGACGGCAACGCAGGCGTTCCTTCACCATCGTCGCTGTCGCAGAAGGTGCTCGGCCGCTCGGTGGCGAAGGTGTCTTCGAACGCACTGGCCCGCTCCCCTACCAGCGAAAGTACGGTGGCATTTCGCTCGTTCTCCAACAACAGTTGAGTCACGTCTTGCCGACCGAAGTTCGCGCAGTCGTTCTCGGTCATCTCCAGCGCGGAGGTACGCCGACACCGACCGACCGCGCGTTGGCGACTGCACTCGGCTCCGCAGCAGTCGACGCGCTCGCCGACCATGACGATGGCGTCATGGTCGCCATTCGCGCGCACCCTGCCGGGCAAGCGACCTGGGGCATCGCACGAGTTCCGTTGGCCGAGGTCGCACGTGGTCCACGGCTCGTCCCTCTCGACCATCCCCTCGTTCAGGCAGCGCGTGGAATCGGAATCAGTTTTGCGCAACAGGACAAGGAGTGAGCGCGTGAGCGACAGGCCTCTCCCGACCGGGAAGCTTCCTCCCGAACTTCTGGCTGAATTTCTCGGGCATCTTTCTCCGGATCCGAGCGTCCTGCTCGGTCCTGGTATCGGTCACGATGCCGCGGTCATTCAGATCGATACTATCCGGCTGGTGTTCAAGAGCGACCCGATCACCTTCGCGACCGAAGCGATCGGCTGGTATGCGCTCAACGTCAACGCCAACGACGTCGCCTGCCTCGGTGCTCGCCCGCGCTGGTTTCTCGCGACTGTCCTCCTACCCGAAGGAACGACAGCTCACGACGCGCGACTCATCCTCGACGACCTCGCTCGCGCCGCCGAGCGACTCGGAGTCAGCTTGGTCGGTGGTCATACAGAAATCACGGTCGGACTCGATCGGCCCATTGTCGCTGGCACGATGATCGGAGAACTCACGACCGACTACGTTCTGTCACCGTCCCGCGTGCGACCAGGCGACGCGCTTCTCTTGGTGCGCGGCATCGCCATCGAAGGGACTGCTCTCCTCGCACGCGAGTGCCGCCAGACGCTCGAGCGGCTGCTCCCGCAGGATCTCCTCGCCCGCTGCCGCCGATTTTTGTACGAGCCAGGCATCAGCATCGTTCCCGCCGCGACTCTCCTGCTCGAGAGACTCGGCGAGGATCTCCGTTACTTGCATGATCCGACGGAAGGTGGGCTCGCCACCGGCCTCCACGAGGTCGCTGTTGCCTGCGGTACCGGCCTCGCCGTCTCGGAGGAGGCGATCCTCATCTATCCGGAAACCCGCGCCGTGTGCACCGCGCTCGGTTTGGATCCGCTCGGCCTCATCGCTTCTGGAGCGCTCCTCGCTGTCGTCGCACCGGAAAGCGTCGAGCGCGCGCTCGACGCTCTGGCGCAGCACGATATCCCTGCGACGCACCTCGGCTGGCTCGACCCTGATCCCAGTCGTCGTGTCCTAACGGGGTCGACTGGCGAGCGACCACTTCCCGTCTTTCAGGTCGACGAAGTCGCGCGCCTGTTCGCGAGCGGTGGCTGTGCCTAGGGTCGCTTGGGCATCGCACTGAGCGCTCGATACGCTGGACGCGGAGACCAGTCAGGGTTGAGCACCGACCACGGTCCTTTCTCGTCTTCTGGCCCGACGATCGTCGAGAAGTTGAGGTTCCACACGAACATACCAGTGACCCACGGCCAGCGCGTGCGGGCGATCTCGAAGGCTCGGACGAGATACTCGGCTTGCTGCTCCTCGCTGACGTACTGACCGTACTCGTAACCAGGGGCCGGATTTTTCGTCGTCCAACCGAACTCAGTAATCCAGACCGGTCGCCGATCGCCGTGCCGTTCCATCACGGCCCGCAGTTGCTCGACACGACGGAAATAAAAGCTCGGATGGTCGCGCCAACCCGGACCCGGACCCGGTCGCTCTGGCCACAGCGTATCGGGCGGATTGAGCGTCGCATTGGCATGCGCGCCGAGTACGTCGAAGTACCGAGTACAGGATCCACCATCCAGTGCATAGAACGCCTCCAGATAAGCGACGTCGTCCATGGCGATGGCGGGATCGTTGACACCAGTCGGGGTGAGCCCACCGAAGACGACGAGCGCTTCGGGATCTCCCGCCTTCACTCCCTCGTACCCAGCGCGGAGCACTGTGCAGTACGGCTCCACCCGAACAGGACCATGGAGCTCATGAGCCAAGTTCTGCTCGTTCCAAATCTCCCAAGCGTGGATGCGGCCGCGGTACCGCGAGGCCAATCGCCGCATCGCCTCGCGGAAGGTCGCTGGATCCGCGACGATTCCCCCATCCGCTGCACGCGCCCACTCCGGTGCGGCAACGACCGAAGCCAGTATCGACAAGCCGGCTGCTTCGTACACCGGCAGAACCCGGTCGATCGGGCGGAAATCCCACTCTCCGGGCCGCGGCTCGAGCGACTCCCAGCGCACCTGAAAGCGCACCCACTGAAACCCGGCCTGGCGTACCATCTCGGCAGTACGCTGGTTGAAGACCGCCCCATCTTCGTCTCCACGCCAGGCGACATTGAAGCCATACGCGAATCCGCTCGCTGCCCTACTTCTCGGCGGCGCTTGGCTCGCTTCGAGCACCGGCGTACCGACCACGCCAGTCTCTTGCGATGGAGTCGGTACGGAGCCGAGCAACGTCGATCCAGTCGGGGTCACCGTCGGGTAAACGGCCGGACCTCGACAACCTATCAGCACGAGCATCGTGACGATTGCGACGCACACGAGGGTCCTTCGTCCGCTCACGGTTTCCCCCTCGGATCAGCACCAGCCATCGCGGTTCTCCTCCTTCGCCACCCCGGCTCCCGTTCTACTGCGCGTTCATGCGAGCGACCCGGCAAACGCCACGTCGACTTCTAGCTGGTATGCGCTTCCGAACAAGTTCGGAAACGTATTGCTTGACAAAGTCGATGCCCGGGCGTATAGTGGATGCGGTTCCGGAACGTCTGCGCGGCGAGCGGAACCATTCTGAGTTCGCAGACATCCTCCCTCCCCTGCCACACCCATCCCCCACCTCACCGTGCGGGCGTCGGTCAGTTCCGGCGCCCGCTGATGTATGCTGTTAGCAGCGACCACGAGGAAGACGGGACCGATCATGGGCAGACGGCACGAATACCCAGAACTCACTGTGCTCGAGGCGGAAGCGATCGGCCAACCGGGCCAAAGGCGTTTCCGCCTCATCGCCGGCGTCGGTTTGGATCTCGTCTCGCTCTGGATGGAAAAAGAGCAACTCCAAGCCCTCGGTCTCGCCATCGAGCAGCTGTTCGAGCAGCTGCGGCTGGCAGGGCTCGTGCGCTCCCGCATCTCCGAACAGCCCGCTGCCCGCACGGCGCCGCTTCCCCCCGATCTCCCCGAATACGTCGTTGGGAAAATGGCCATCGGGTACGATGAGGAGCGCCAGCGCATCGCGATCTTCGCGCACGATATCGAGCAAGACGAGGACGACGACCCGGTGTTCGCCGGACGCGCGAGCTTGCCAGCAGCGAAGGCGCTCGCACGCCAGATCGCCCAGGTCATCGCAGCAGGACGTCCGCGTTGCCCACGCTGCGGCGCCGTCATCGGGCCAGAGGGACACGTCTGCCCACACGACAATGGCCATCTCCCCCTCGAGTGAGGCTCACCAGCCGAGTGCGTAGCCTTCCGCGCGCGGATCGGAAGCTCCGGAGAGCACCCCATCGTCTCCGATCATGATCAGGTGGGCATGGCCCATCAACGAAGACCAGCGTTCGACCGTCTCGACGCGATGTCCCCGCCGAGCCAATTCGCTCGCCGCTCGCTCCGCCAGGTCCGGTTCCAAGTAGACCGTCTCCCCTGCTTCTCCCGGGTCGCGGCGAGAAACCCAGCGGGCAACCTCGATCGCCTCCTGTGGTTCGAAGCCGAAGTCCACGAGCCCGCTCACCAGTTGCAGGTGGATGACCGGCTGGCTATGGCCACCCATTGTCCCGAACACCACCCACGGGCGTCCGTCACGCAACAACATCCCGGGGATCAGGGTATGCAACGGCCGCTTGCCCGGCATGAGCGCATTCGGCGATCCCTCATCAAGCACGAAACATGCGCCACGGTTGTGCAGGACGATGCCCGCGGCGACCAGGCCGCTCCCGAATGACTGATAAATACTCTGAATCAGAGACACCGCTCGCCCGTCGCGATCGACGACACAAAGGTAGATCGTATCCGAGTCCCACTGCGGCGGCGGGGGAACGCTCGCCTGATCCGGGTCGATGCGCCTCCGCAGTTCAGCCGCGTACGCTTTGCTGAGCAGGCGAGCGATGGGGACATCGACGAAAGCTGGGTCGCCGAGATAACGATCGCGGTCCGCAAATGCGAGCTTCTTCGCCTCGAGCATCAGATGCAAGAGTCGAGGCGATCCCCACTCGTCCGCACCGATCGGAAAGCCTTCGACGATATTCAGAAGCTGAAGCGCGGTCACACCTTGCGTATTGGGCGGCAATTCGATCACCTCGACGCCTCGATACGTGCTGCGCAACGGCTCCACCCACTCGGAACGATGAGCAGCCAGGTCGTCCAATGTCATCGCTCCACCAGCGCTCCGGAGGACCGCGACGATCGTCTCGGCGATCGGTCCGCGGTAGAACGCCTCCGGACCATGCTCGGCGATCAGGCGAAGGCTCACTGCCAATTCCGGTTGGCGCAGCAACTGCCCCGAGCGCGGCGGGCGACCGCCTGGCAAGAACTGGCGGGTAGCCGCTTCCTGACGCCGAAAGATCTCCTCCTCAGCCGCGATGGCTCGTGCCAGCAGCGGACTGACCGGGAACCCTTCTTCCGCATAACGAAGAGCTGGTGCCAGGAGCGCTGCGAGGTCGCGCGTCCCATAGCGTGCCAAAACCGTTGCCCACGCATCGACTGCTCCGGGAACCGTCACACCCCACGGGCCCTTCGCCGGCACCTCGCGGAACCCGCGATCGCGTAAGGCTGCAAGACTGATGCCTTGCGGTGCGCGCCCGCTCCCATTCAGGCCAACCAACCGTTGCTCCCGCGGTTCCCAGATGAGGAAAAAGGCATCGCCGCCGAGCGAGCACATGTGGGGATAGACCACCGTCAACACGGCGTTCGCGGCCACGGCCGCATCGACTGCGTTTCCACCATCTTGCAAGACGCGCAGACCAGCGAGCGTCGCGAGATAGTGCGGTGTCGCCACCATTCCTTCCGTCGCTCGGGTGGTCGGTCGCCCGGTAACTACCTTCCTCACCACACACCCCCTCCTGGAGCCTGTCTTCCGCCGCGCATCCTAGCATCTCGGGGACAGGCGCCCAACGTGATACGATTCGCCACCGGCGTGGAGTTCGGCGAGGTGCCCTGCTATGATCGATGTCTGTCTTCTCGGCACCGGTGGGATGATGCCACTTCCGGAGCGCTGGCTGTCCGCTCTCCTCGTCCGGTGCGAAGGGCATGTTGTCCTCCTCGATTGCGGTGAGGGCACACAGATATCCTGGCGATACACCGGATGGAGCTTCCGCGATCTCGATGCGATCGTTTTTACGCACTTGCACGCCGATCATGTCGCTGGTCTCCCGGGTATCCTGTACGCTCTCGCCTTCGCCGATCGTCA